>DQTH01000298.1 GCA_015662865.1 Desulfocapsa sulfexigens | reverse complement strand
TTAATATTTATCGATAATATTTGTAAAAGTTTACGAAGACTATTTTTATAAATTACACTATTGCTGCGTTTTCGGCCTGCCCGGGAATTGCTGTAGTCAGGTTGAGGCATCGATGGTCTGGTTTGCTACTGTTAATTTTTGAAAGTATACCATGGGATTGGTAAACATGTTGAAAAATAAATCTGATGAATTCGTGAAAATTTTCCATCTTCTTCGTTGTGCGCCCGTAGGAAGTGCCTTTGGGTACAAAAATCACATTATTCCAACGTACTCTGGTACGCAGAAATAATTTGATTTTCACATCAAGGGCATAAATGCGCCTCGAATATGAAGTTTTTTTCAAATCCATCTTTGATTTCGACTTTTTACGCGTTTATCAAATAACTTCGATTGCAAAAATTCATTTGTGTATTTACAATGAAAATATAGCCTCTTAATCGAGGTAGAGATTTTTTATCCCTGCAATGGAGGATCATATGGCCAAACAAAAATGTTGTGGAAAAGACTTCGAAAAGTTGGGTAAAGAGATTCAGAAAATAGCAAAAAAAGAGGGGCTTATTGCCATTACAAACCGGCTAAAGCTGTTTATTCACGGGAAGCCCTGCAGGCGGTGGTGGTTTGCCGATAAGAAAAGAAAAGTTTTGATATCTGTGGAATACGGTCTGGTCGATAAGGAGGCTATGGAATTTCTACAAAGAGGTTTGGAAAAAAGTTGAGAGGGGTTCAACCTTTTCTAGATATCTCCCCGGGTATTTCCCACGTGAAAGGTTTAGCAAAAAGTGAATATTTTATGAATCCGCTTTTGTGAAAGTTACCTTTATTTCCTATTCTTACCTGGCTCCAGACAGTCCGGGTAAGAATAGGTTCGTTTTGTTGTGTTAGAGATAACTCCAACCATTGAATCAGCCTGCGCAAATTCTCCGGTGGTTGATTGATTAGCGGTTTTTTCCATTCCGCGTCCATCCACATCATCTTCGGGCTCTTCTGCCCCGTCACCCACGCAATCCGGTTCTGATTACTGAACACTTGGGCAGAACAGGGTCTGCATTTTCGCCATAAGCTCGATAATACGCGGGTCGTGGATGCGATTATAAATAAAATTTGCATCTTTACGATAATCGATGATTCCCTGACTACGCAGGATGTTAAGATGCTGGGATACATTGGCATTGGTCGTTTTTACCTGCTCTCTAATGTCGCCCACTGACATCTCTTTGTCCTGTAAAAGACAGAGAATCTTTAAACGTATTGGGTGGGACATGGATTTCAGGAGTTTGGACATGGCCTCAATTTGTTCATTTTCCATAGTGGTACCTCGATAAAAAAATACTAAATTAATGCGTTGGGATTTCTATTTTTTCACTCTTTGGAAAGAGGAATAAGTAGAGTATTCCGGACAGCACTGCTATGCAAATATACATATATGTATCCGGAACAATTCTGTTTTCCGGACGAAAAAGAGCGAGGACTGAGAGGAGGGGCAGTACCTGGTAGGCCAAACGGTGACTGAGCAGTAGTTCCCGCATAATAAAAATATGAATGATTGGCCCGATTAAACCCAGCATTAAAGAAACATTCGAATTTTCATGTAAATATACAAAAAGAAACTGCTTGATCGTCAGCATTAACAGGAGAATAAACACAAACAAAGTGATGAAAAATGTTTTTTTTCTCCGGTTCTCAGAAGGAAGCTTATTAAGTAGATTCACAAGCTCAAATTTGTTTGCTTCTGTGGCCAATTCTTTGTAGATTTTTTTTTTGTTCTGATTTTTACGGAGCAGAACCTTTGTTTCTTTTTCAAGAGTTTGTCGCATTTATTAAATGATGTCACTAAGAAGCTTTATTTATTGTGTAGTTTTTTATGGGGAAAAACTTTTGCCAATTGGAAAAGTTAGTTTATCAATACTGGGTTTCACAGAGAAAGAAAAGGAAAATACAAATCCCTAACATAAGAAAAATTGATGGTACTGTTGATTTTTTTTTATTTGACAAGAACCCCGTAAAAGAGAGTATGGTAGTGCCTCTTAGAAGATTGTGCCAGTACCACTGGGTGGTAGATGCTTATGGATCTAAGGAATTGCACTGGGTACGATTATCAGTTGTATTGATAATCGTTCATTTTTAATGATCTTGGGAAACCGATTCAGAATGGAGAATGACATATGAGTTCAAGTGACGATAAAATCACAAGCCTGTTGAGTGAAGGACGAGTATTTGAGCCTCCCGTCGAGGGAAGAGATGCCGCCTTTGTGGGAAATCTGGATGATTATAAAGCAGCTTATAAAAAATCCATGGATGATCCTGAAGGGTACTGGGCTGAACGCGCTGAAGAACTGGTTACCTGGGACAGAAAATGGGACACAGTACTCGAAGCTGATTTTGATAAGCCTGAGTTCAGCTGGTTCAAAGGTGGAAAACTGAATGTTTCCTATAACTGCCTTGATCGTCATCTTGTAGACGGTCGTCGTAACAAAGCTGCCCTCATCTGGCAGGGTGAACCTGAGGACGATGTAAAGGTTTATACATACCAGATGCTGCATACAGAGGTATGTCGTTTTGCCAATGTTCTTCGCAAGAAGGGTGTAAAAAAAGGTGATAGAGTTTCCATTTATCTGCCCATGGTTCCTGAATTGTCCATAGCGCTTCTTGCCTGTGCACGTATTGGTGCTATGCATTCAGTTGTTTTTGCAGGATTTTCCTCCGTTGCTCTGCAGAGTCGTATTCAGGATTGTGAGGCCAAAGTACTCGTTACTGCTGATGCTGTTATTCGGGCTGGAAAAACCATTCCATTAAAACCAAATGCAGACGAAGCTTTGAGTGAGTGCGACACTATCGAACACTGTATCGTTGTACAACGTGGCGGAAATGAAGTTCCAATGACTGATGGTCGCGATACCTGGTGGCACGATGAAGTGGCAGCAGATGATATTTTACCCACTTGCGAGCCTGAGTCCATGGACGCTGAGGATATTCTTTTCATTCTCTACACTTCAGGTTCCACCGGTAAGCCTAAAGGTGTTGTTCATACAACCGGCGGATACCTCACCTATGCCATGCACACATGTCAGTATGTTTTTGATATGAAAGATGATGATGTGTACTGGTGTACTGCTGATATCGGCTGGATTACCGGACACTCCTACATCCTTTACGGACCCCTTGGACTGGGTGCCACCTCTATAATGTTTGAGGGTGTACCTACCTATCCGGGGCCGGATCGTTTCTGGAAAATTGTTGAGAAATTTCAAGTTAATACATTTTATACCGCACCCACTGTTATCCGTGCTCTCATGCGTGACGGTGATGGACCGACTAAACGCTATGATCTCTCCAGCCTCCGCATCCTTGGATCTGTTGGTGAGCCAATCAATCCTGAGGCCTGGATGTGGTACCATGTAAATATCGGTAAAGAGAAATTGCCGATTGTTGATACCTGGTGGCAGACAGAGACTGGTGGTATCATGATTTCTCCATTGCCTTATGCCACACCACTCAAACCCGGCTCTGCATCTCTGCCGCTTCCTGGTATTGATGTCACGATTTTTAATGAAGAAGGGAACGAAGCTTCGCCAAATGAAGGCGGACATCTTGTTGTCCGTAAACCATGGCCAGGAATGCTTCGTGGCGTGTTTGGCGATCCTGCACGCTATAAGAAAGCGTATTTCAGTCGTTACAAAGATACGTATGATCCTGAAGATGGTGCTCGCAGGGATGAGGATGGCTATTTCTGGATTATGGGCCGTCTTGATGATGTTGTAAATGTTTCAGGCCACAGGCTCGGAACTGCAGAGATTGAATCAGCGCTGGTCTCCCATCCACAGATTGCAGAAGCTGCAGTTGTCGGCATGCCGCATAAAATCAAGGGACAGGCAATCTATGCCTTTGTCACCCCGAATACTGGTGTTGAACATACCGCTGAACTGCTTGCGGAACTACGGATTCATGTTCGTAAGGAGATTGGGCCAATAGCCACGCCTGATGCGATTCAATATGCGCCCGGTCTGCCCAAAACCAGAAGTGGTAAAATCATGCGTCGTGTCTTGAGAAAAATCGCAGCCAATGATTTTGAGGATTTTGGCGATACTTCAACCCTTGCTGATCCTTCTGTTGTTGAGGATCTGATTACTGGGAAGAAAGCTCTGGATAAAAAATAACACATCGATATCGGGATCTTTTTCGGCAGATCATTGATTGTACTCTGACATCAAACGAAAAGGACCTGGCCCAACAGGCTGAAATAATAAAATAGTTAACGATATTATGGAATCTACAGTTCGAAAGAAGCAGTTTTTATATTTTTTTGAACTGTAGTATTGGGTGAAAAGCGGGATTTTCTTTCTTGAGAATCCCGCTTTTTTGTTTGTGGAGTTTACTCCCCGATAATGGAATACGTGTCGGGGAAAAAAAAGTGTTTTTCGATTTTTTCTACAAGATATGGAAAAGTCATTAGCCACTCAAGCGGGATTAATTAATGTCACAAGATGCTGATGTTCATGCTGTAGCACCCGAGATGGCGGTTGCCTTTTTCAGAGACATCCTGCCATTTAATGGGCTGGACGACGCTACGCTGAATGACCTCGCCCGTCATTGCCGTGTTGATTTTTATCCGAAAGGAACACGTCTTCTCACCGCCGGTGAAACTGAGATAACACACTTGTTTCTGATCCAGCGTGGCGGGGTGAAGGCCTTTATCGAAGATGATCAGGGAGAAATCACTCTTAAGGATTTTCGTGGCGAGGGTGCCTATATCGGCGCCTTGGGGATCATTCGTGGAACGCTTGCAAATTTAAATATCGAAACAGTTGAAGATACTTTCTGTTTCCTTCTACCACGGGAAATTTTCCTGAAACTGGTTGAAGAAAAACCAAGCTTTGCCCATTACTATCTGAAAAGTTTTTCTGAAAAAATAGTTAAAACTGCATACAGAGAACTTCGCCATCATAAGCTTTCCAAGCGCAGTGGTGACGATCTCTATCTGTTTTCTGTTAAAGTGGGCGATCTTGTAAAAACCCTGCGAAAAGTCTCAGGTGCTGACTCCATTCAGGAGGCTGCTTCCCTCATGACCGAGTTCAGGGTTGGATGTCTTCTGGTCCATGACTCGGCTGACGAGCATAATATTGTTGGGATCGTTACTGATCGTGATTTGCGTTCAAAAGTCGTTGCAGCTGGCCTGAATTATAGCCTGCCTGTGATGGAAATTATGAGCGGTCCGGTGCAGACAGTCCTTTCCCAGGCACTCTGTTTTGACGTGTTGTTGAAAATGATGTCGACCTCTATTCATCACCTTGCTGTGGAGCGTCGCGGTCAGATTATTGGTGTTGTCACGTCCCATGATATTATGCTTTTGCAGGGGCATTCGCCTTATTATCTGTTTAAAGAGATTCGGGGACAGCAAAAAATTGTCGGGCTTTACAGCCTTGCCCAGAAAATACCGGAAGTCATTCGCGGGTTGATAAAAGAAGGGGCCAAGGCCGGTAATATCACCCAGATGATTGCTATTTTAAATGATCATATTCTGGAACGTATGCTTACCCTGCTTGAGCAGGATCTTGGGCCTCCACCATTGCCATACTGCTGGCTGCTGATGGGAAGTGAAGGGCGTCGTGAGCAGACCTTTAAGACAGATCAGGACAATGCGATTCTCTATGCTGATCCAGCAGATGATACTGAAAAAGAAACTGCTGAGATCTATTTCAAGGAGTTTGCAGCCAGAGCCATTGATCATCTTGTTAATTGCGGCTATCCACTCTGCCCTGGTGAAATCATGGCAACGAATCCTAAATGGTGCCAGCCTCTTTCCGTGTGGAAGGGCTATTTTGCCAACTGGATTGGTGCGCCGGATCCAGCTGAGCTCTTGAATGCAACAATATTTTTTGATTTTCGTTCCGGGTTTGGAGATGCTTCACTGGCGAGAGAATTGCGGAAACATCTCAATCATGAGGCACAGAAAAAAGATATTTTTCTTTTCCATCTTGCCCGTCAGTGCATGTCCACCCGTGTACCGCTTTCTTTCTTTAAAAGCTTTATCGTGGATAAGGACGGCGCACATAAGAACCAGCTCGATATCAAGCGTCAGGGTTTGACGCCTTTCGTCAATTTCGCGAGGGTACTGGCCTTGAAACACGGTATCAACGAAACAAATACCCTGGCCAGGCTAAAGGCACTTTTTGACGCGGATTTTATCAGTCGCGACATCTGGGCATCAACCAACGATGCGTATGAATTGCAGATGCAGCAACGGCTCATTCATCAGCTCCGCCAGATCGAAGAAGGGACTCTTCCGGATAACCATATCAATCCGGAGCAGCTCTCAGAACTTGATCGAAGAATGCTCAAAGATGCGTTTACAGTAATCGAACGGCTGTATTCCGTGTTGGATAAAATGTATCCGACCGCCTGATTATGTTTGATTTTTTTAAACCCGGCAGTTGGTTTTCCAATCCTGCACCGCAGCTGCAGAAGAATAAAGAATTTTTTTTAGAATTTGATCAGGGTAGACCCCTGGCTGAATATAGTTTTGTTGTTTGTGATACAGAACTCACAGGGCTGAACAGAAAAAAAGATGAACTGATTTCCATAGGCGCTTTACGGATTACGGATCTGCAGATTGATTTGTCATCCATGTTTCATCATTTCATCCAGCCCCGGGACCTTGCCCACACTGAAGCAACTCTGGTTCATCGAATTACTCCAGAGCAGCTTGAAGGTGCAGAACCAATTGAAGAAATACTGCCGAAATTTGTGGAATATATCCACGGGAGCCTGCTTGTGGGGCACAACCTTCCCCTTGATATGCACTTTCTGAATAAAGCAGCCAGAAAGGTTATGGGAGGAACGCTCTCCAATCCGGGCATTGACACCATGCGTATGGCACAAGGGTATAAGAGGGTCCGTCTTGGCCATTACCATGAACATAATCCAAGAGAGATCAGTTACAACCTGGATGATCTTGGCAGGGAGTATGGTCTGCCTGTGTTTAAGCCCCATGACGCCCTTGAAGATGCTCTGCAGACAGCCTATTTGTTTCTGTATTTTATCAAGAAATTTCGTAAAGGTGGGCTTGTAACACTAAAAGATATTTTTCAGTCAGGGAGGGTCGGAAGTTTTTGATATTAAAGAGAAAGGTTATGTCGTTAGTTATGATTGCTATTTTCAGTTGGAAATCAGCCCCCGAATGAAGGCGCAAAGCCTTTGCTGGTCAGGCATTGACACTGATTACGGTGACATGGTATACAACATGGCTTTAAGAGGAAAGTATTTCTAAATTTTTGATGGAGGAGAGAAAATTATGAGTGACGCTCAGAAGTATTGGCAGGCGAACATCCGATTGGTTATTGGATGCCTGATCGTCTGGTTTGTGGTCTCGTTTGGCTGCGGCATTTTATTTGCTCAGCAGTTGAACAGTATCCGTATTTTAGGCGGATATCCACTTGGTTTTTGGTTTGCCCAGCAAGGTTCTATCTACACCTTCGTGGTACTGATCTTTTTTTACGCCTGGCGTATGAATCAGCTTGACCGTAAATTTAATGTCCACGAAGACTGAGGAGAGATAAAAGAATGACGAATCTACAATTATGGACGTACGCTGTTGTAGGGGCAACTTTTGCTCTCTATATTTTTATTGCCATTAAGGCTCGTGCTACCACCACCGGAGAGTTCTATGTAGCCGGTAAAGGTGTGCATCCTGTTCTTAATGGTATGGCTACAGGTGCTGACTGGATGTCTGCTGCTTCATTTATTTCAATGGCAGGTCTCATTGCCTTCAAAGGTTATGATGCATCAGTTTATCTCATGGGTTGGACAGGCGGATATTGTCTGCTTGCCATGCTCCTTGCCCCATATCTTCGAAAATACGGAAAGTTCACTGTTCCAGAATTTATAGGTGACAGGTTCTACTCTCAAACAGCCCGTGTTGTTGCTGTTATCTGTCTGATTGTTGCCTCGCTTACCTATGTTATCGGCCAGATGAAAGGTATTGGTGTTGCATTTTCCCGTTTTCTTGAAATTCCGTTTAACTACGGCTTGTTTCTCGGCATGGGAATTGTGTTCATCTATGCGGTTCTCGGCGGAATGAAAGGCGTTACCTACACACAGATTGCCCAGTACTGTGTTCTGATTTTTGCCTACACTGTACCTGCAATTTTTATTTCCCTTCAGCTCACCGGCGTTGCCCTTCCCCAGCTTGGACTTGGGTCAGTGATGTCAGACGGCTCTGGAATGTTTTTGCTGGACAAGCTTGATAAGACGCTGATGGATCTAGGCTTTAGTGCCTACACGACGCAGAAGGGAAGTACGTTGAATATGTTCCTTCTCACTCTATCGTTGATGATTGGTACTGCTGGGCTTCCCCATGTTATTACCCGTTTCTTCACCGTACCCAAGGTTCGTGATGCACGTTCCTCTGCCGGTTGGGCTCTGGTTTTCATTGCGATCCTGTACACCACTGCTCC
Organism: Desulfocapsa sulfexigens; assembly: GCA_015662865.1. GTDB lineage: Bacteria > Desulfobacterota > Desulfobulbia > Desulfobulbales > Desulfocapsaceae > Desulfocapsa > Desulfocapsa sulfexigens_B. The sequence continues at coordinate 7,634 of DQTH01000298.1, read as the reverse complement.
TGCTGTTGGTGCCATGGCGCGTTTGAACCTGATGAACACCATTCAGGCTGATTCCATCGCACCGGATACCTCCCAGAATCTGAAAATTGATGCGTTACCCAGCTGGTTTACCAACTGGGAGAAAACCGGTCTTCTGAAATTTGAAGACAAGAATGGTGACGGTCGGATTCAATATGTTGGTGATAAAGCTAAAAATGAGATGGTTAAAGTTGACCGTGACATTATGGTTCTTGCCAATCCAGAGATTGCAAATCTCCCCAACTGGGTAATCGCCCTTGTTGCTGCCGGTGGTATTGCCGCTGCATTGTCAACTGCTGCAGGACTGCTTCTAGCCATATCTTCAGCTATTTCACATGATATTGTAAAAGGTATTATTGCCAAAGATATCGATGATAAAACTGAATTGATGGCTGGTCGTATAGCCATGGCCGGTGCCATTGTTGTGGCGGGATATCTTGGACTGCATCCTCCCGGATTCGCGGCGCAGGTTGTTGCTCTTGCCTTTGGACTGGCTGCATCGTCAATATTTCCTGCACTCATGCTGGGTATTTTTGCCAAACGTGTGAATAATACCGGTGCAGTACTTGGAATGCTTTCAGGTCTTGGAGTAACACTTGTTTATATCTTCTGGTTCAAGGGCTGGTTCTTTATTCCAGGAACTGCCATGGCTAAAGATGTTGCTGCAAACTGGTTTCTTGGAATTTCTCCTGGTTCCTTTGGTGCCGTTGGTGCGTTGATCAACTTTGTTGTTGCTCTCACCGTATCGAGTTTTACCGCACCGCCACCAGAGCATATCCAGCATCTTGTTGAGGACATTCGTGTTCCCATGGGATCAAGGCCCGCAGTGGATCATTAATTCTGACTTGCTGTAGCACGGCTCTATGTAAATTAGAGCGGAAAAACGCATTCGTAATTCTTTACGGATGCGTTTTTTTGTTATATGGATTGGAGAGTGGAATAGAAGACAAAGTTTCGATGACAAAAACTGATGGATTCGTAAAAAATCTCCATCTTCTTCGTTGTGCGCCCGTAGCAGTGCCCTTGGGTATGAAGCTTTTCGAAGTCTACGCTTATCTACAAATCTATCTTAGAAGTTATTTTTTTCGAGTTTGTCAAAACTTATTATTTGATGCAAAGGTACAATGGGTAAAAAATTGTTGAAACCTGAAAACTGTTATTTGCATATCATTGATCCTCAGGAACGTTTGATGAGGCAGATTCACGAGGCGGATCGAGTTGTTGAAACCATCGTTAAAATGGTGAACTGTGCAAGGATAATCGGTATTCCTGTTATTGCTAACACTCAGTACAAAAAAGGTCTGGGACAGTATGTGGAAGAACTTGAAAAATTAATAGACAATGTTCCAAGACCTGATAAAACTGAATTCAATGCGCTGGCCAACCGGGAAACCTCCATTTTGATAGATGCGCTGCCTTCAACTGTTAATACCGCTATTCTTGTGGGTGTGGAGACTCATATTTGTATATATCAAACCGCGTTGGGCCTGCAGGAGAGGGGAATACATTCCTGGATAGTAACAGATGGGGTGTCATCCCGCAGTGCAGATAACCATAGGCAGGGCTTGGAGAGACTGCAGAGACTGAATATGGATATCGGACCTGCTGAAATGATTATCTATGAACTGCTTGGAAAGGCCGGAACCCCTGAATTCAAGGCTGTACTCTCGCATATCCTATGAAATACGACAAAAATATGTAATAACTATTATCGTCCAGAAACAATTTAAGAAAATACACTGGAAGCCATTAAAAATAATCATACAAAAATTATCATCATGAATGGAAACGAGATTCGTAAACGCTTTATTGACTATTTTGTAAAACATAATCACACAAGAGTTGACAGCTCTTCTCTGGTGCCCCAGGATGATCCCACCCTGCTTTTTGTCAACGCCGGTATGGTTCAGTTTAAAACCGTATTCATGGGTGAGGAAAAGCGAGACTATAATCGTGCAGTCACCAGCCAGCGTTGTGTACGTGCCGGCGGCAAGCATAACGATCTTGAAAATGTAGGATACACTGCACGGCATCACACATTTTTTGAAATGCTTGGAAATTTTTCTTTTGGAGATTATTTCAAAGAGGACGCCATTCGGTTTGCCTGGGAATTTCTGGTAAAAGAGCTTGGAATTCCGGCTGACCAGCTCTGGGTTTCAGTCTTTAATGATGATGATGAAGCTTTTGAACTCTGGGAGAAAGTAGAAGACCTTCCAAAGGGGCGGATAGTACGGCTGGGTGAAAAAGATAACTTCTGGGCTATGGGTGACACTGGGCCCTGCGGGCCATGTTCCGAGATTCATATCGACCAGGGAAGGGAAGCAGGGTGTGACAGCCCGGACTGTGCTGTTGGATGCGATTGCGATCGATATCTGGAGCTCTGGAATCTGGTTTTTATGCAGTTCAATCGTTCTGAAGATGGAACAATGACACCACTTCCAAGGCCAAGCATTGATACCGGTATGGGCCTTGAACGTGTGGCAGCAGTACTGCAGGGGAAATTTAATAATTATGATACCGATCTTTTCCAGCCGGTGATCAGAAAACTTGAAGAACTTTCCGGACGCAAATACCTTTCCGATCAGGCTGACACTACAGCCATGCGGGTTATCGCAGACCACGCCAGGGCCACCACTTTTCTGGTCGCTGACGGTGTGCTCCCCTCAAATGAGGGACGCGGGTATGTCCTGCGCAGGGTCATGCGTCGTGCCATCCGTTACGGACGTAATTTAGGTCTTGTCAAACCTTTTCTGGAGGCGGTGACCGGTGAAGTGACACGAACCATGAAGGACGCCCATCCTCACCTTGAAGATTGTGCTGATCTTCTTGCCAAAGTTGTGAACAATGAAGAGTTACGTTTCGGTGAAACTCTCGAGCATGGCCTGACATTACTCGATGAAGAGATTGCACGCCTGCAAAAGGCAGGAGAAAAGACAATTAAGGGCGAGTTTATTTTTAAGCTCTACGATACATTTGGTTTTCCTGTGGACATTGTAAGAGATATCTCACTGGAACGAAGCGTGGATTTCGACAACGATGGTTTTGTCGCAGCCATGGAAAAGCAGCGTTCGCAATCCCGTGCGTCGCGTAAGGGCGAAAATGTCAAGCTTCTGGGTGAAGGTGTAAAAGAGCTGATTAACAGTGGCAAAAGAAGTGAATTTGTCGGTTATGACAGGCTTGTGTCAGAGTCTGCAGTTCTGGGTCTGCTGGATAAAGAAGGAAACGTAACAGATAAGCTTGAAACCGGGAGTGTGGGACAATTGCTGGTCAGCAGCACACCGTTCTATGCAGAAGCGGGTGGTCAGGCCGGCGATAAGGGTATTGTCAGCTGGCAGACCGGAAGGGCAGAAATTGCAAATACTGCCAGTGAGAGTGAAGGAATAATTCTTCACACCTTAAAAGTAACCGAAGGAACACTGCAACATGGAATGGAGGTTACTCTGCAGGTAAAGGGCAGCAACCGGGGTGACACGGCTGCAAACCATACCGCAACCCATCTTCTTCAGGCAGCTCTAAAGGAGCTTCTTGGTGATCATGTTAAGCAGGCAGGCTCTCAAGTGACTCCTGACAGGCTTCGTTTTGATTTTACACATTTTTCTCAGCTTACTACCGAGGAAAAAGAGGCCGTTGAAAGACGCGTGAATGAAAAGATACGGGACAACATTATGGCTGAAACTGCTGTTCTTGAACGGGATCAGGCAATTGAACAGGGTGCAACGGCTCTGTTTGGAGAGAAGTACGGTGACAGTGTGCGTGTGGTCAGCCTTGGGGAATTCTCCAAGGAATTGTGTGGTGGAACGCATGTGGCGGCTACCGGTGCAATCGGGCTCTTTCAAATAGTCTCAGAGAGCGGTATTGCAGCAGGTGTAAGAAGAATAGAGGCTGTAACCGGACGTGCGGCACTTGAGCGTGTGCAGGCAACAGTCGGTCGTGAGCGCGATATGTGTGAGCTTATGAATGCTAAACCGGATACCCTGCTTGAAAGAGTTGAGAATATGTCTCTATCCAACAAACGTCTGGAAAAACAGGTGGCGGACCTTTCAACGCAGCTTGCCTCATCAGATCTAGGCGATCTTCTTGCCGGAGCAAAGGAAATAGATGGTATCAAGGTGATTGCCTCGGTGATTCCTTTGGATAGTCCTAAAACCCTACGTGAAGTTGGGGATAAGGTAAGAGACGACATGGGCACAGGGGTAGCGGTCCTGGGTGGCGAAATTAACAACAAAGCAGCATTACTGGCAATTGTTTCAAAGGATCTCACCAAACGGATCAAAGCAGGTGAGCTAATCAATAAGATTGCCGCCATTGTTGGAGGTAAGGGGGGAGGGCGCCCGGATATGGCCCAGGCAGGAGGGTCAATGCCCGATAAGATGAACGAGGCAATTTCTTCAGTTTATGAGCAAGTGCAAATTCTTTTGGGAAAATAATGGCCTTTTGGAATAATTGCAGGAAATAGTGAAATAAAAGAGGAATTGATTTGAAAACCTTCTGTTTTTATCACTGTTTTTAGCCGCTGACTTTTCTAAAAAAAGTTGACAGTCAGTTATATATGCGGTACAACCGTTTTTCGTGTTGTGAATCACCATTCATTTTGGGCGGTTTTTTTGAATTATCTTAGCTAATCAGGAGCAGAAAAAATGGTTTCAATGGATATCACCCTGTTTCTCCAGATCGTGAATGCTTTCGTTCTGATGTTTCTTCTCAATGGAATCATCTATAAGCCGGTTCTGAAGATTTTGAAAGAAAGGAAAGTTAAGCTACAAGGCATGCGTGATGATGTAACTAAGTATGAGGATAACGCCCGCAGACGCCAGGAAGAAGTTGACAAGAAAATGCACAAGGCCTCCACACAGGCCAAAGCTGCACTCGATAATGCCCGCGCAGGAGCAAAAGCTGCCGGTGAGGAAAAACTTGCCGCAATCAAAGCTGAAGCGGATGCTGAAAAAGATAAACAGCTGGCAACTGTGAAATCCCAGTTTGACACCGCTCGTAAAGAGCTGGAAGCCGGACTGGAAGGTTTTGCAACTGCCATGGCAGGAAAAATTTTGGGAAGGAGTCTGTAAGAATGAGGGAGATTAAGCGAACAATCGGAAAAAGTGCACTGGTTGCACTGATCCTGTGGTTTGCCTTGGCAGCTGTCAGTGTCTGGGCTTCAGGCCATGGAGATCAGGCAGCGGCTGGGGCGCATGGTGAAGCAGTTGCGGAACATGCGGCGGCGGTCACTCAGGATCACGCAGCACCGGCGGCTGCTCATGGTGAGGCTGTTGCAGAACATGGCGCTGCTGCAGCTGTGGAACATGGTGCTGCTACAGCAGAGCATGATGCTGCTGCTGGAGAGCACGGCGGAGCACATGTCAGCAATAGTCTTTCGCCTGCCAAGTTAAAGGATTTGGGTTTCAGGGTGATGAACTTCATCGTTCTTCTCATTATTCTTGTAAAGTTTGGTGCCAAACCCATCGCCAACGGCTTAGGTGCGCGTCGTAAACAGATCAGAGAAGAGATCGAAGATCTCGAGGCAAAGAAAGCTGACGCCGAGCTGGCCTATAAGGATTTTTCAGCAAAACTGGAATCTGTGGAAAAAGATGTGGATAGCATCGTTGAAAAAGCAGTTGCCCAGGCTGAGATAGAAAAAGTAAGAATCCTTGAAGCGGCTGAGAAATCTGCAGATGATATTAAACGTTCAGCTGAAATGGCGATCGCCAATGAAGTTACGGCTGCAAAACGAGCCCTTAAAGTTGAAGTCACTGAGCAGGCAGCAGTTATGGCTGAAGAGTTAATCATTAAGAATCTGACAGCTGACGATCAGGTCAAGATTATCGAAGATTACTTAGATAAAGTAGGGGCCGTACAGTGAAACAGACAATTTTAGCAAGACGATATGCCAAGGCGCTTTTTGCTGCAGGCAAAGACGATGGAAAGTTTGAAGAGTACAATGATGCTCTTCAGGGACTGGCAGAGGTATACGCCTCTGATGAGGGACTTGCAGATTCTTTGACAAATCCCCTTTATCCAATGGATGTACGATCAAAGGTAATGGAAGGCATAGTGGCCTCCATTGGCGTTGATAAGGTTATGAGTAATTTTCTCAACCTGCTGGTAGAGAAAAAACGTGCTGAGATTCTTCCAGAGATTGCAGAAGAATTTCAGATCATGGTTGACGAAGAAAAAAATGTCAGTCACGGCAGCGTGGTCTCGGCAGTAGAGTTGAGTGATGAATTGCAGGCCAAAGTGCAGGCAACACTAGAAAAGCTAACTGGCAAGAAAGTGAAACTGACTACGAGTGTAGATCCTTTAATCATAGGTGGTGTTATTGCCAAGGTTGGAGATCTTGAACTCGATGGCAGCATTAGAACACAACTTGCAAGTTTAAAAGATTCCATAAAGGGGAGAGAGTAGAAATGCAAATCAAAGCCGAAGAAATCAGTCAGATTATAAAAGATCAGATTGGTGAGTACGAAACCAGTATTGACCTGAATGAGACCGGTACCGTTATCTCCGTTGGTGATGGTATTGCGCGTGTCTACGGAGTTCAGAATTGTATGGCCATGGAGCTTCTTGAGTTTCCCGGCGGCATCATGGGACTGGCACTGAACCTTGAGGAAGACAACGTTGGTTGTGCTGTCCTTGGTTCTGTAACCGGTATTAAAGAGGGTGACCTCGTTAAACGTACTGGAAAGATTGCTGAGGTTCCTGTTGGACCAGAGATGGAAGGCCGTGTTGTTGATGGCATCGGTTTTCCAATTGATGGTCAGGGCGACATTAATGCTGCTCTTTCTTCAAAAATCGAAGTTCTTGCTCCTGGTGTTATTGCCCGTAAAGGTGTGCATGAGCCTTGTTATACAGGCGCCAAAGCTGTAGACGCCATGACTCCTGTTGGACGTGGACAGCGTGAGCTTGTTATTGGCGATCGCCAGATCGGTAAAACCGCTCTTTGTGTTGATGCTATCATCGCTCAGAAGGAGACAGATGTACATTGTATTTATGTAGCTGTTGGTCAGAAAAAATCAACAGTTGCCCTTGTTGTTGAAGCGCTCAGAAAACATGGAGCCATGGAGTACACCACTGTTGTTGCAGCATGTGCCTCTGATCCTGCTCCAATGCAGTACATCGCACCATTTGCCGGAACCTCCATGGGTGAGTATTTCCGTGACAACGGCCAGCATGCACTCATCGTGTATGATGATCTTTCAAAACAGGCTGTTGCTTATCGTGAACTCTCCCTGCTTCTTCGTCGTCCACCTGGACGTGAGGCATATCCTGGTGATATTTTCTTTAACCATTCTCGTCTTCTTGAACGTTCTTCAAAAGTAAATGATGAGCTTGGTGCTGGTTCTCTTACTGCACTTCCAATTATCGAGACCCAGGCTGGTGACGTTTCTGCTTTCATTCCAACAAATGTTATTTCCATTACTGACGGTCAGGTTTACCTTGAGCCCAACCTGTTCTTCTCTGGTGTTCGCCCTGCTATTAATGTTGGTCTGTCCGTATCCCGTGTTGGTGGTGCTGCCCAGGTTAAAGCCATGAAACAGGTTGCAGGTACTCTTCGTCTGGATCTTGCCCAGTATCGTGAGCTTGCAGCATTTGCTGCTTTCGGTTCAGATCTTGATGCAGCAACC
>DQTH01000287.1 GCA_015662865.1 Desulfocapsa sulfexigens | reverse complement strand
TGTTTGGGATTACAGACAAAAGTCGTTCGCCACGTCGAACTATTGGTTGACAAGCCTTCTCATGGAAGCGTAGACCCCAATCCAGATCTCTGGCACAAAACTGGATCCCCGCCTGCGCGGGGACGACAGCCAATTTTTAAAATTTCAGCCTTATCAACAGCTTACTCAGATGACGTATGAATCTGGCTGAGTTTCAAACGCAATCAGATAGTTTTTTTCTTTACTGCTGACACCACTCATAGGCATTTCTGAACATCTGCATCCAGGGAGATACGGTAAGATTTTTCATTTCCTCCGGCAGATAATGTGCCTGCCAGGTAAGAAAAACACGTTCAGGATGTGGCATCATGGCCAGATGTCGTCCATCAGGAGAGCAGAGCCCGGCAAGACCGTCCGGTGAGCCATTCGGATTGAAGGGATAGGATTCTGTGGCATTTCCATCATCATCCACGTAACAGACCGGTGCCAGATTTTCTGCAAGTACTTTTGCCCTCACTTCACTGTCAGGGAATGACAAAAGCCCTTCACCATGATCCACATGAATGCCAAAAACCAGCCCTTCCATACCTTTCAGCATGAGAGCCGGGCTTTTCGAAACCTTTACCGTGGTCCAGCGGGATTCGAATCGACCGGAAAGATTATGAATAAAACGGGGTTGCTTCTCAGCATCGATATCCTGCCAGGGAACCAGTCCGAGAAGCCCGAACAGCTGACAACCATTACAGATACCGAGACTGAAGGTGTCAGGGCGTTCGTAAAACTCTTGAAACATCTTTTTTAATTTATCATTAAAACGGATGGTGGCAGCCCAGCCTTTTGCCGACTCGGGCACATCAGCGTAGGAAAAGCCACCCACTGCAGCCAGTCCGCGAAAATCATTGAGATTGATCCGGCCCGCCAGGAGATCACTCATGGTAATATCCCAGGGTTCAAATCCTGCTGCATAAAAGGCGGAACTCATCTCACGATCCGAGTTGGAACCTTCATCCCTGAGGATAGCAACTTTTGGTTTATCAGATTTTGCAAGAAGTTCTGCCGGAGCCGGCTCCGGGGTAAAGCTAAGCTTGTAAGCAGGGCCTTGACGGTCGTAACAGTTTTTCTTTTCCTGGTCTGCGCAATCGGGATTCACCTGCAGACGTTCGAGCTGATAGCTTGTCTCTTCCCATGTTTCACGAAGTACACGCATATCCTCATCCAGCACTGTTTCCCCGTTCATTTTAATTCGGATATTCTTATCTTTCACACTGCGTCCGAGAACCGTGGATGAGACATCATGGCTGCCAAGAAGTTCCTGCAAAGCAGCAAGATCATCATCAGCACACTCCATTACCAACCCCAATTCTTCAGAAAACAGGGCTGCCAGTATTGAATCTGAAGACTGCAGTTCCAGCTCCAGACCACAGTTTCCGGAAAATGCCATCTCAAGGAGTGTGGTGATCAGCCCGCCGTCACTACGGTCATGTCCGGATAAAATTAAATCTTTAGCAATACCCTCCTGCACAGCGAGAAAGGCCTGTTTTACAAATTCCGGGTCTTCCATGTCAGGGCAGTCGTTACCCAGGCAAGACCTTGTCTGGGCAAGCGCTGAGCCACCCAGCCTGTTATTTCCTTTACCAAGGTCGATGAAGAGCAATGTGGATGTTCCGGCCCGCTTCAGATCAGGTGTGACAACTTTTCTGATATCACTCATGGCAGCATAGGCGGAAATGACCAGTTCTCTTGGAGATTTTACTGTCTCATCCCCAACCATGGTGGCCATGGAAAGACTGTCCTTGCCGCCATCCACAGCCATTCCCACTGCAATCATGGCATCACGCATGCCTTTGGCAGCATCAAAGAGTGCTGCCCCCTCACCGAAAAGTTTTGGTGCCCACATCCAGTTGGCAGAACATTTCACCTGGCCAAGATCATCAATGGCTGCCCACACAAGATTAGTCAGGGATTCGCCAACCGCCATTCTGGCACCTTTTGCCGGATCAACAAGCATCTTGATCGGCTGTTCGCCAATGGCTGTAGCACCGCCGCTTAAACTGAAATGGGATTGTGCAACCACTGCCACATCACTCACCGTGAGCTGCAGAGGACCGCAGCACTGCTGTCTGGCAATGAGCCCGGTCACAGCACGATCCACCTTATTGGTGAGAAAGCGTTTGGAACCCACAGACACCAGACGCAGCACATCGTGCAGCGCATCACGCACCGTGAGATCACCCGGCAGATCAAGAGGCTGCAGCTGCGGATTATTGCGCGTGTCCTCAAAGGTTTTTACCGGAATATCCCCAAGGAGCTCTGAGAGATCAATATCAACAGGTGTGGAATCGTCAAGTTCGTCATGAACCACAAACTGCAGGTCGCCGGTCACTTCGCCAAGCACCTCGCAGCCCACCTTTTCCCGCTCACAGATCGCCTGAAACTGTTCAATATTTTCAGGGCTGATGAGAAAACCATTACGTTCCTGATACTCGGCCACATAGATTTCAAGAACCGACATGGTGGGATCACCCACTCGCACTTTGCGGATTTCAATACGGCCACCGGAATGCTCAACCAGTTCTTTTAAAACATTGGCAGGCCCACCTGCACCCTGATCATGGATGACATCAATAATGGTCTTGTCTCCCATCTCGTTGCAGGCACGGATAACGCGGTTCATCTTCTGTTCCATTTCCGCGTCGCCACGCTGTACAGCATTAAAATCAAGTTCAGAAACATTTTCGCCCTGAAGCATGGAAGAGGCTGCACCGCCGCCAAAACCCACACGGTAGGCAGGCCCCCCAACCTGCACGATTTTCATACCCTTCAGCTCTTTGTCTTTTTCTGTGTGACGATCGTCAATCTGGCCGATGCCGCCGGTAAACATGATGGGTTTTAAGAATCCCCAGCGTTCACCACCATCGAGCCGCAGGTCAAAAGAACGGGTAAAACCCTGAATCATGGGTTCACCGAATTTATTGCCGTAGTCGGAGGCTCCGTTACTGGCCTCAATCTCAATTTCCAGGGCTGATGCAAGGTTGTCCGGGCACTGGTAGGAATTTTCCCAGGGGAGTGTATATCCAGGGATATGAAGATTTGCCACGCAGTATCCTGTTGTACCGGCTATTACGAATCCGCCCTTTCCGGTTCCCTGCACGTCACGGATACGGCCACCGCTTCCTGTTTCAGCCCCCGGGAAAGGCGCGACGCCAGTGGGAAAATTATGTGTTTCTGCAGTGAGAAGCATGTGATAGCGGGCATCACTTTCAACTAATGGGCCGGGCATGCCTGGATCCTTTGGCATAATGGTATGAATATCATGCCCCTGGACCACACTTGAGTTGTCCTTAAAAGCCACAAGGCTTCCCTTGGGATTTTCTTTGAGCGTCTCGATCACCAGCTCAAATAGTGTTTCTTTCTGTTCCTCACCATCAATAATTTGCCTGCCTCGAAAGAATCCATGGCGCGAATGCTCGGAATTGGCATTATTCAGATCCATGATCTCAACAATGGTGGGGTTGCGATCATGTTTTTTCACAAAGTATTCGTAATAAAAATTACGATCTCGCTCATCCATGGAAATACCGGGAATCTCAAGAAGAGCATCCGGACCTTTTGCCTTCATATCAACGTCATAGACAGCTTCCGGCTCAATCCCTGTCTCAAAAGTATTGAGAATTTCCGGATAATGGCACTCAGTCATCCGGTCATGATTGTTGATGATGAATTCTTCAATATCCTGCCCTTCTTCCACCAGATACCGGCGAGAACGTTCCACTCGTGACACACAATCAAGCCCGGTGGCCTGACAGATGGAAACCATATTGGAAGACCAGGCTGTGGCAAAATTGAGCCGGGGCCCCATCTCCACCACTCTCTCGCCTGCCAGTGCCGGCTCCTCTGTGACAGTATCTGCCAGAAACCCATCGGCCAGGATCAGTTTTAAACGGCTCTGTTCCGTATCGGACAACGGTCTGCTGGATTCAATATTAAAACAATGTTCCAGATTCTCACTGATTCTTCGGTAAAACTGACTGATGGTCGATGACATAATTGTTCCTGAATAGTGATGATTTTTTTTACAATAACAGTTGACTCATTTTTTATAACAGATCATCCACCACTTGAAAAGAAAATGAAAGCGACCAAATGTTTCTTGATAAAGTGTCTGGAAAAGAGCAAAATAACAGAAGTACAGTTATGCAGTATCCTTATACCTAAATCCTGCACTTCGAAAAATGAGAAAAAATTTCAACATCATATCAAGAAGTTGCTGTGACATACGTCTGCATGTTAATTCCTCGTTCTGGTGAAGCGACTTTTTTTTCATTTTCCTTGCCCTTCAGGATTGGCAATTGCAGAATTTAGGTTACATTTTTCCGTTTGATAATGGCAAAGGTAATTGAATGGCACTCCTGAACAGCGATGGCCTGCTTGATATTCTGATCAAGAAGGGTCTTATTACGACTAAACAACGGCAGTTTATCACCCTTGAAAAAGGAAAACAGCGCCAGAAGCTTTTAAAAAAGTTCAGCAGAGACAGGAAGATTGACAAAAATTTTCCTGATCTTGTGGATATCATAGTTTCCTTCAAGCTGGATCTGGGCGGTAAAAAAGGTAAAACACTTGATGAAGACACAATCATTCAGGCAGTGAGCCAGACCTGTGGTATTCCCTTTAAAAAGCTGGATCCCCTCAACCTGGACATGGAGACAGTCACCAAGACCATCCCCAAAACATTTGCCCTCAACCACCTGCTGCTGCCATTCAACTTCCAGAACGGAACCTTGGAAGTCGCCATCTATCACCCTGATAACACGACAGTTCTAAAAGATATTGAGCAGGCTAACCAGGTAAAGGTTAAGGCGTATCTTTCACCGAAAACTGATATTAAAAAAATTCTTGCAGAATTTTTTGGCTTCCAGCGATCAATCAGTGCGGCCGAAGACCAGTTTGGCGGACCGGGAGTCGGCGGATCCGTGGATATCGGCAATCTGGAGCAGTTTGTCAAAATATCCTCTTCAAAGGAAATTTCCTCATCAGATCAGCATATTAAATCAGCAGTCAACCATCTTTTCAATTATGCTCTGGATCAGAATGCCAGTGATATTCATGTGGAGCCAAAACGTAAAAACTGTATGGTTCGTTTCCGCATAGACGGATCTCTACACACCATATACAACCTGCCAAAGGCTGTGCATAACGCAATTGTAGCGCGCATCAAATTTCTGGCCCGGCTGGATATTGCCGAAAAACGCAGACCACAGGATGGCCGTATCAAGCTTGCCATGAGCGGGGAAAAAGAAGCGGAAGTGCGTGTCTCCACCGTTCCTGTTGCCTTTGGGGAAAAGGTGGTCATGCGTATTCTTGACCCGGATGTGATTTTCCAGGATCTGAATAAGCTTGGTTTTTCCCAAAGAGACCGGATCGTCTATAATTCCTTTATCAAGGCCCCGCACGGCATTGTTCTCGTCACCGGACCCACAGGATCAGGTAAATCCACAACCCTTTATTCCACACTGGAAAAAATTGCCACACCGGAAAGAAACATCGTAACCGTGGAAGATCCGGTGGAAATGGTGTATGAAGCCTTCAACCAGATATCTGTCCAGCCTCTTATTGATGTCACATTTTCAACCATCCTCCGTAATATCCTCCGCCAGGATCCGGACGTAATCATGATCGGTGAGATTCGTGACCTTGATACAGCATCCCATGCGGTACAGGCTGCCATGACCGGCCATCTTGTCTTTTCAACACTGCACACAAATGACGCGGTATCATCAATTGTCCGCCTGAGAGATCTGGGACTGGAGCCGTTTCTCATCTCCTCCACCCTGCTCGGCTCCCTTGCCCAGCGCCTGGTGCGCACTGTCTGTTCCCACTGCGTAGAATCTTTTGATATGAAAGGATCGGAGCTCCTGAAACTTGGATTTCCTGTGATTGAAAAAGAGATCTACAGTCTCAAACACGGCAAGGGATGCCGGGTGTGCCGTGGAACGGGCTACAAGGGAAGGTGTGGAATTTTTGAAATTTTCCCTCTCTCTGAAAAAATGAAAAAAATGATCACAGACGGATACAATGTTGATGAGATAAGACAACTTGCAATCCGCGAAGGAATGACTACCTTACGGGAGGATGCCTGGGAAAAGGTCAAGGCAGGAATCACGACATATGAGGAAGCCATGCGGGTAACCGCTGAATAAAATAGAACAAATGGGAAACAAAGGTACTGACAAAGCAGTCAAAATTGTCTGCAAAAACAAAAAAGCTTTTCACGACTACCATATCGATGCCAGATATGAGGCGGGAATCGTGCTGCGCGGGCCAGAAGTAAAATCGCTGAGGGCCGGGAAGGCCAATCTGCGTGACGGCTACGCCCAGATCGACAGCCGTGGAGAACTATATCTTCATAATGTCCATATTTCCATGTACAGCTTTGCCACCCACAATCCCAACGAGCCCATGCGGGTGCGTAAACTGCTACTCCATAAACGGGAGTTGCGTAAACTGATCGGCAAATTAAAGGAAAAGGGCCTTGCGCTCATTCCCTTGAAGATATATTTTATTGGTAATGGCAAAGTCAAAATTGAACTGGGCCTCGCACGTGGCAAAAAACAGTACGACAAACGGGCAGCTCTGAAAGAAAAACAGAGCAACCGGGAACTGCAGCGTGCCATGAGGCACGGCCAGGTTGGCTGAACAATAACTAAATTAATAATTTTTCTATTCTTTTTTGCTGGGAATAGGCTACAAAATAAAAGAATGTTTAGCAGTGCTTCAGGTTTGTTTGAGTATTGGCGTAATAGATGAGCTATACGACAATGCTCAAACAAACAAAGATGGAGTGCTGATGAACATTCTTACAAATATGGGGGCGAAACGGATTCGACAGGGATGTGTAAGCTTTACGTTGCATGCCGAGCTTTCTATCTGCTCGTTAAACTGATGGAAACTCAATTATAATCGCCGACGATTATAACTACGCACTGGCAGCTTAGACTGCTGTGCCGTTCCCCCGGCCTTCGCCCGTAAGGCTGGATCGGAGCGCCGACTAACGGGCTGGTTCCCTTGCAGCGTCTGCCTGTAAAAGAACGAGACTTAGCAGAATAGCATTAGCGGACCCTGGTTCCGGCGGGGCAAATAACGCGAAGCTTAAAGCCCGGAACTAAGCATGTAGATACGAGAGGGGAGCATTTTTGGACGCGGGTTCGACTCCCGCCGCCTCCACCATTTTTCAATCCAACGAAGTCCAGAAACATCCATTAAGCCCGCAACCAGCAATGGTTAGCGGGCTTTCTTGTGTCCGGCACACTCCAGCAGCATTCATTGACATACTGTATTTTTTACAGTACATCTTACAGTACCAACCAATACAATTTACGAGGTACTGTAAAATGGCGCTAACAAACACTGCTATTAAGAACGCAAAGAAAAAGACCAAACAATACAGGTTGTCCGACAGCGGAAATCTATATTTGCTTGTTCGCCCAAATGGTTCAAAACTATGGCGGCTTGATTACAGCATTCTTGATAAACGGAAAACCATGGCCCTTGGCAGTTATCCTGTTATAGACCTGAAAACTGCACGGGCAAAAAGAGATGCCGCAAAAAACCTCCTCTCAGAAGGTGTTGACCCTGTACGCCACAGGCAACTTACGGTTTCACAACAAAAAGAGGCTGCAGAGAATTCATTCCAAAGCATCAGCATGGAATGGTTTTCCAGACAGGAAAAAAGTTGGAGCAAAGGACACGCCCGCACCGTAACAGGAAGACTTGAGCTGAATCTTCTGCCATGGTTAGGCCAACGACCTATCAGTGAAATATCCCCACAGGAACTACTGAAAGTTCTGCGCAAAATTGAAGCTCGCGGAGCAATCGAGACTGCACACCGCTGCAAAACAATCGTTTCGCAGGTTTTCAGATACGCTATATCAGCCGGTATTGCAGACAGAGACCCAGCTGCCGATCTTAAAGGAGCACTTACCCCCACCCAAGCCAAGAAAATGGCCGCAATAACCGAACCCAAAAAAGTGAAAGAGCTTCTACTGGCAATACGTGATTACGAGGGACATTTTATTTCCCGCTGTGCCCTTCAACTTTCAGCCCTTACTTTTGTCCGTCCTGGTGAACTCAGACAAGCGGAATGGCAGGAAATTAACTGGACAAAAAAGGAATGGTTGATACCGGCCAATAAAATGAAAGCCAAGCTGAGCTGATGCACGATAAATGATGGGTAGCTTTTCAGGCTATTTGATGTTTACACAGCATGAAAGCCCCAAACCCTTCGGCTGCGCC
>DQTH01000290.1 GCA_015662865.1 Desulfocapsa sulfexigens | reverse complement strand
CGATGAACTTCATTGAGCAGTTCGGGAACCCGTTGTACTTCATCAATGATTACCGGTTCCCGGCAGTCAGGCGGAATAAACCGGACAAGCCGCTCCGGCGCAGCCAGCAGCATGTTGTACACCTCTGATTGTAACAGATCAATATACACTGCATCCGGGAACAGTTGCCGTAACCAGGTGGTTTTTCCTGTGGCCCGTGGCCCGAACAGGAAAAAGCTCTTTTCTGTTGGGAATTGTATGATTCGGGTATACATAACTCCATTTTACATATTTTTATGGAGTTATCAAGGAAAAACAATCCTGATTTACATATGATCATATTTAATTTCTCTTGATTTTTTGGTCCACAAGAAGCAATATATCAGTAATATTCCACTTGTTTCATACAAGTAATCCCTCTCGCAGGGAAATAGCTGGGTTTTCTTTTTGAGAACTACCCTTGTATTTAAGGTTACATTCGTCACATTCTTCGCCTGCTTGAAAACAGTTTAATCGCAGCAGCGAACTTCTTTTTTTGCAGCAAGATGTGACACCCCCAACAGCTGAATTCTGTCTTGAATTCCTGCTCCCCTTACTTTTCCGTAATTTATGTCCGGCAGGTAAACTCTACGTATTTTTTCATGCGTATTGTTTTTCGTCTTCTGCCCGGCATTTAATCTGATCTAAAGAAATTTCAACCATCACCAACACCCATAACCGGGAGTGAAACGCATACTCCCGATAGGGGAAGTGTTGTTTCTCTCCCATCTTTCAGGAGGAAACAACAATGTCTGATGACGAAAACAAGAGATCTACAATTGCACAACAGGTTGAGGCGATCAACGCACAGCTCCGGGCCTTTGGCCGGGAAGCCGTGCAGGAGATCAAGATGATGCGAAACGGCCAGGTTATCGGTCAGGTTCGATACGGCTATAAACCGCAATACGTTTTTGACGCTGTCAATAATGTGCTGCTGCCGGAGAACTGGCGATACGAGGTCGTAAGCAAGGAGATTTATGACAACCAGGTGGTTGCCGAAGTGAAACTGTTTCTCCGTGCAGGAGAAGAATGGTTTTGCAAAGGGTCACAGACCGGACAGATGCAGATCATCAAGAAAAACGTGGGTGATGCCATGAAAGGTGCCATCACGGATGCTCTGCAGAAATGTCTGTCTTTGCTCTCCATTGGCAGCGATGCCTATAAGGGGTTGCTCAGAGATGTCTATCATTCCCATGGTCGTAAAAGTACTCCACGACAGACAGCCAATCAACAAAATCAAAAGAGACCTTCCCGGCAATCGGTTTCACAAGCTCGGCCGACTCCAGCTGACCCCAACAGCGAACTGCCCAAAATAGCAGGTATCAAATACCAGCAAAGAGACGGCATCGTTGTGGCGCTTGGTAACTCATTTGACAAAAAAGAACTGCTGAAATCGGCAGGCTTCAAATGGGATAAGTCGGGAAAGAACTGGTATAAGGAAGTGACGGTTCATTAACCACTTTTCTTTTTATTTCATTTTATTTTCTTTTTAAATCATCAACCCATAAGGGAGGATTACACAAAATCTCCCTGACGGGATCCCTGTGCCCTCCCATTTTTATTTTTTCCAACAGGAGGACACAACATGGATATCCAAACCACTCTACTCACCAGCCTGCGTAAGCTGGCACATCTTCACACCATTGAAACCCTGGGGGATCGCAGAGATTATCTCGGCGCATCCGATATCGGATATTGTCCGAGAAAAGTCATTCTCGAAAAGATCCATCCGGGTGAACATGATCTTGCCACTCTGCTCCGTTTTCAACGGGGACATATGGCTGAGGACATCATTGCCAGGGCATTTACTGCCGCCGGTTACTCGAATTTTGAGCAGCAGGTGGAAATCGTCCTGCCCGGTGATGTTCCGCTCAAGGCCCATATCGACTTTGTTTTCACCTCCCGGGTTCATAAAATCAAATCCATTCTGGAAATCAAGAGCACCAGTAGAATCCCTGACGGGCCATACAGCTCCTGGGAGTCTCAGCTCTATATCCAGATGGGAGCTCTATCCGAACAGTATCCTGATTATTCCATCAAGGGTGCGGTGCTGACGCTTGATCTTGCCCATGGCGAGGTGGCGTTTTTTAACGGATATGAACCCCAGAAAATGATTTTTACGGGACTGATGGAACGGGCAGGAATGATCTGGTCTGATTATCAGGCGATGGTACACGACGAAGCAATTGATCCTAAAACAGAGGTCAGTCCCTTGTGCGGATTCTGTGACCATATTGCATCCTGCCCCAGGTTTGAGACAGAAGATGTCCCACAGTTGGCAGGTGTTGTTGAAGCGTTGCAGGAACTGCAGGCAAGAGACAAAAATCTGCAAGGTGAAATCAAAAAACTGAAGAAACATCTTTTGGCTGTTGTGGAACAGAAGGGGCCGATTAAATCCGGCGGTTGTTTTTTACGAAAGGCAACCCGAAGCAGGAAATACCTGGACACGGATCGTCTGGAATCATTTCTGGCTGAAAGCGGTACTGTCCTGGAGGAATACCAGGAGGATCGGTCATTTTCCTTTCTGGAGATACGCAAAGCAAAGGCCAAAGCAGCATAGAGTTGCAAGATGCAAAGATGCAAAGATGCAAGACTCAAAAAAATCTCATGGAGGAACACGATGAACAAGGCAATGGTAATTGGAAATCTTGGTAATGACCCGGAAATTCGCTACACCCAGAGTCAAATCCCGGTGGCAACGTTTTCTGTTGCATCAACTGAACGCTGGAAAGACGCTGAGGGCAACAAGCAGGAACGTACCGAATGGCATCGTGTTGTTGCCTGGCGTCGTCTTGCTGAAGTGTGTGGAGAACATCTCCACAAGGGCGACAAGGTTTTTATTGAGGGTAAAATGCAGACCAGGAAATGGGAAGATCAAAACGGTGTCTTCCGTTATACCACCGAGATTGTGGCCAGGGAACTGGAAATGCTTGGTGGCCGGCAGGACAGTGCAGGTACTCCGCCAAACGGCGAGACCGAACCGCCCATGCCGGAAGATGTTCCGTTTTAACTGACACCCTTGTGATGGTATCCCGTGAAGGGGTGCCATCACCTGCCGATTGATTAGAAAAAACGTAAAACAAAATCTGGGGTATGCGTTTAACTCCAGCCTATACGTTATGTAGTAGGTTGGCGGTGAGCTTGCGAACCCCAACAAAACATGGAGATTATGTTGAAAAATCTGGGGTTCGTACCTCACCCCAGCCTACATATTGGTCACAAATAACATCCCATATATAGTATGCACTGGAGCTAAGTGCATACCCCAGAAAACAAAAAATTCAGGAGACAATAATGGCAAGACTTGGATCCCAGGCAAAGGCGGGCTTTTATCCGACCCCGGATACGGTCTGCGAATTGCTGAAAGCAAAGATCATGTTTGATATTGAAAAAGGTGCCCGGCTGCTTGATCCATGCTGTGGAAAGGGAAAAACCCTTTCGCGGCTGGCAGATGGCGTACCAAATTTGACCACCTATGGAATAGAGCTGGATCACCAGAGAGCCCATGCGGCCAGGGCGCGGTTGACCAAGGTGCTATGGGGAGACGCATTAACTGAAATACAGGTTTCACCTAACTCCTTTGGTTTGCTGTACCTGAACCCGCCCTATGATGCTGGAATTTCCGATGGCGCAAAATCGCAACGGCTGGAAGTTCAGTTTCTGCGGCGCTATCTTGGTACCCTGCAGCAGGGCGGCTATCTGGTTCTGGTTATTCCCTATTACATACTCAAACACTGTACTAAACCCCTGGCCCGGTATTTCAAGGTTCAGGTGCTTGGCTTCCCGGAAGATGAGTTTCAGGCTTTCAGGCAGTGCATCGTGTTTGGCAGAAAGAAACTGCTTGTTCCCAAAGAGGAAGCAGAACAGACACAAGCCTACTTGGAAGAGTTGGCAGCCATGGAGCCGGATGCATTTATGGATGAGGTGGAAACACTTGAGCATATTGCTCCGGTGTCCATAACCGTTCCAGCCCCGGCCAAGCCTCTGACAACTTTCAGAGCCAGGAATATCGATCCGCTGGAGGCGATTCCCCTTGTTCGCAAGGCGGGAATACTCAAAAATGTTCTGGCGGAATTGACGCCCAGGAAGAACAACGAGATCCGTCCATTGACCCCGCTGGAAAATGGCCACCTAGCCCTGATGCTGGCAGGCGGTTACATGAACGGAGCCATTGAAAAGGATGGCCGGCAGCTGGTTATCAAGGGTGTGGTGCAT
>DQTH01000272.1 GCA_015662865.1 Desulfocapsa sulfexigens | reverse complement strand
GGTATCTCGGTGCCATAATTATTCCCATGGTTTTGGAACAATTATAACACGTCCCGCCATTAATGCGAAGTATTATGTTTTACATTGTACTAGTATGTCGAAATAATATAATTTTTGTACCCAAGGGCATAAGCGCGCCTCGAATATGAAGTTTTTCGAAGAGTACGCCTATCTACAAATCCGTCTTGGATTTTGCCTTTTTACGTGTTTATCAAATGTGAGTATATTCCTGGCATATTCTCAAATGATACTCATATTAAAAATACATAGATGGTGAAAGAGTACGGTTTGGATGCTGTTTGACAGATTTTTATAACTCGTGCTATATTCCTGTTTCCAATTATCAGTGTTGCTGGCGGGTTTACTCCGGCTGTTCTGAATGGGTTGGAATTGTTTACGGCTTCTTTATGATGGCGTTGCATATAAATACAACACTTTAAGGTATAAAATGAATACAACTGTTTCCGGAAAAATGTTTGAGATGGCCAAGAAAGTAATCCCAGGCGGAGTGAACAGTCCGGTCAGGGCCTGTCGTTCAGTTGGTTGTGATCCTGTTTTTATTCAAAAAGCGAAAGGATCAAAAGTTTATGATGTCGACGGGAATGAATATATCGATTTTGTCTGCTCATGGGGCCCCATGATACATGGCCATGCGCCTGATACAATTGTTGAAGCAGTAAAGGAAGCAGCAGGAGATTCCACGTCATTTGGTGCTCCCACCACAAAAGAAATGGCGCTTGCTTCAATGGTGGTTGAGGCGGTTCCATCGCTTGAAAAAGTTCGGTTTGTGAATTCCGGTACAGAGGCCACTATGAGTGCTGTACGACTCGCAAGGGGCTATACGGGCAGAGATGTCATTGTCAAGTTTGATGGCTGCTATCATGGCCACGCGGATTCATTTCTCGTTAAGGCCGGGTCCGGTGTTATTACCCTGGGTATTCCTGGAAGCCCCGGGGTACCAGAAGATATCGTAAAAAATACTATTTCAATTCCGTATAATGATGATGCGGTTCTTGAACAAACCTTACGGGACAAGGGAGATAATATTGCATGCGTGATTGTGGAGCCTGTGGCAGGAAATATGGGCTGCGTTCCTCCATCAAAAACTTTTTTGCAGAAACTCAGGGATCTCACAGCTGAACTTGGCATTGTTCTCATTTTTGATGAGGTGATCACCGGATTCCGGCTGGCATATGGTGGTGCCCAGGAGTATTATAATATTATGCCCGATCTTACCTGTCTTGGTAAAATTATCGGTGGCGGGCTTCCTGTTGGCGCCTATGGTGGCAAGGCAGAAATCATGGACCAGATCGCCCCGGATGGCCCGGTGTATCAGGCCGGAACACTTTCCGGAAATCCACTGGCAATGGCTGCAGGAATTGCAAATTTAAAATTGCTGCAACAGCCAGATTTCTACAAAGATCTCAATGAAAAAGCAGAAACTTTTGCAGAAGGCCTGAATAATGCTGCTGAGGCAGCTGGTATTCCTGTCACCCTGAACCGGGTTGGTTCACTCATGACCGGATTTTTTACGGACAGTCCGGTGACCGATTTTAATTCCGCCATGAAATCAGATGCTGAGCGATATGGAAGACATTATCGGCAAATGTTGAGTAAAGGGATCTACCTTGCACCCTCTCAGTTTGAAGTTGCTTTTATTTCAGCAGCTCATAGCCCTGAAGACCTGGAAAAGTGCTTAAAAATGACTGAATGGTCATTCAAAAAATTGGCTGAAAAGTAAAAAAATCGTTGACTTTGGCGGGTGGGCATGCTAACAAATTTGATCGTTTGCTACAGAGTTTATATAGCTTCATCAAGTGGTGACAAAAATGGCTAAATTAAGTACCGAGATGGTTAATCTGCTCGGAAATTACGGGCATATCGGATTTACCTTTGTGGCCGCTATTTTTATTGGCCTTGGAGGCGGTATCTATCTGGATGAACATTTCTTTGATGGAAGCACCTCTCCCTGGTTTACATTTATCGGCCTGGCTTTTGGTATAGGTGCTGGATTTAAGAGTCTTTTTGATATATTACGGACTCCGGCAGCTAAACCAAAGGACGAGGACTCGGAAGGTTGACAGGCTGTGCTTGATATTTCTTTAAAACAGGTGCAGATACTGAGCTTTGCGTTTCTCGTGGTACTGACTGGAGGATCATGGGTTATGATGTCATGGCCCTTTGCTCAGTCTGTACTTGTTGGCGGTATAATAGCCATTGCGAGTTTTTTTTCAGGACATCGAGACATTGCCTCTTTTCTGAAAACTTTTGAACCTCCCAGGGAAGGTGAGAAGGGAAAAGAAAAAAAGCGAAGTGGAAAGTCCGTTTACATTATTAAATTTTGGCTCCGGCTGGCATTAATTGCGGTGATCCTGCTGTTCTTTATCAAGAGTGGCAAGGCTGACGTGATTGGGCTGCTTCTGGGGCTGTCAACTGTAGTTTTTGCCATTATTCTGACGACGCTCAGTGTGGCGGGACGCTACTTTTTAAGCAGGAAAGGGTAAGAGGGAACGTTATGGGACATCCGATACTATTTATTTCAATTATTTTGGAGAAATTAGGGCTGCCGATTCCGCATGGGCCTGTGGGGAATACATTTTTGGAGAAACTTTGTGAACCGTATATGACTTATACCTGGTTCGTGATGATTTTTCTGGTAGTGGTTGGTAAACTTACCCTCAGTAATATTGAAATGATTCCCGGCAAGGGACAGAATTTCTGGGAACTGCTTATTGGCGGAATGTACGATTTCTTTAATGATAACATGGGAAGCGAGCTCACCGAGAAACTGTTTCCAATGATTTCCACCTTTGCATTGTATATTGCAGTTGGTAATCTCATTGGTCTTATTCCCGGTTTCATGTCTCCCACTTCATCAATCAATACCACCCTGGCATTGACAATTATTGTATGGGTTACCCATCATCTCATTGGTATCCGGGCGCATGGAGCTGCTTACATCAAACACTTTCTTGGGCCCATTCCGGTTCTGATTCCGTTGATGCTGCCCATCGAGCTCATCAGTAATATTGCCCGTCTGCTTTCACTCTCCATTCGACTTTTCGGTAATATTATGGCTAAAGAGACTCTTCTTGGAATCCTCTTTATGCTCGCCGGTGCCTATTTTGCACCACTGCCAATCATGTTGCTTGGTGTACTTGTATCACTGGTTCAGGCCATGGTTTTTGTTCTGCTCACCGTTGTTTACTTCGGTCAGTCCAACGAGCATGCCCATTGATCAATCAGTAGTAATATAGAATTTAGAAGTAAGATTTTTTTAATATAGTAGGAAGAAGGCCAACAAATAAAACTTTTTAGGAGAAAAACGAAATGGAATCAAATGCTTTAATGCTCGGACTCGTATGTATTGGTGCTGGACTTTCAATTGGACTTGCTGGACTTGGTGCTGGTATTGGTATCGGTAACGTTGGACAGGGTGCTACCATGGGTCTTGCCCGTAACCCCGAAGTACAGCCTAAATTGATGGTTTTCATGATCCTCGGTATGGCTCTTGCTGAGTCCTGTGCTATTTACGGACTGGTTGTTTCCCTGATCCTGCTCTATGCGAATCCTTTGATTGGCTAATTCAGTATCAGTCAGGTTTGGTCACTGCTTGATGCAAAGGCCAAATACTTGAATTGAAAAAGGCTGCAGAGAAATCTGCAGCCTTTTTTGCGTTTACAGGATTCGTCATACGAATATTATGGAAGATGATATAATTGTTCATCCCGTTCGCGGGATTCGTGAGAAGTCCATACCGGCATGCGGAATATTACTGGTCAATCCCACAGAGGCCAGGACAGCCCTCCAGACACTCATTGACCGGGGAGGCGACCAGCGTTTTTTGTTTCACTCCGGCCTGGTGGTGAGCCCCCAAAATGATTATTTTGTTGCAGGGCCTGCCATTGGTGCTCCCATGGCTGCAATGGTTCTTGAAAAGCTGATTGTGTTGGGTGCAGAACGTGTGGTCATGGCAGGCTGGTGCGGCGCGATTGATCCGGAATTAAGAGTCGGTGATACTGTTTTGGGAGGAACTGGCCATCCCGGTGAAGGAACATCGCGATATTATGGTGGTGACGATACTTTTCTGCCGTCCTCCAGATTACTTGAAAAGCTGCAAGCATCTTTACATTTGACAGGTCCACTGCCAATCTGGTCAACTGATGCACCGTATCGAGAATCTCGGAAAATGCTGAAAGCACTTGCCGGAAAGTATAATGTAGCGGCTGTGGATATGGAGTATACCGCTCTTTGCGCTGTGGCAGCGTTCAGGAAAATAGATTTTGCTTCCCTTTTTCTTGTTTCAGACGAACTCTGGAAACCGGAATGGCATCCAGGTTTTACCGGTAAAGTTTTTAAAAGAAAGAGTAAAGCCCAGATCAAGCTGTTAATGAATAGAATTGTTGAATTATCTACCTTTCAGGAGGCTTAAGTTATGGCAAGTTTTCATCTCGTAAGTCTTGGCTGTGCGAAAAATCTTGTAGATTCTGAAGTGATGCTTGGGCTCCTTCAGGAGAATGGCTGGAAACTTATGGAAGATCCTGGCGCTGCAGATGTACTCATCGTAAACACCTGCGGTTTTATTCAGCCGGCAGTTGAAGAGGCCATAGAGGTTATTCTTGAAATGGGACACTACAAGAACGATGATCCTGCGAAATTTCTTGTTGTCACCGGGTGCCTTGTGCAGCGTTATTTAATGGGACTCAGTAAAGATTTGCCGGAAGTTGATCTCTTTGTCGGCACAGAAGGAGTCGGAGAAATAGCAAGTCTTTTGCAGAAACTTCTGGCAGGCAAACAGACAGAAAAGTCTTACTGCCCTGATCGTTTCCTGATGAATGCCTCTTTTCCACGTACCTTGTCCACACCGTTTTTCAGGAGTTCAGTTAAAATCACCGAAGGGTGTAACAATCGCTGTACCTACTGTATGATTCCTTCAATAAGAGGTGATCTTCGCTCAAGGGACATTGCTGATATTGTAACTGAACTGCAGCATCTTGAGTCAGGTGGGGTGAAGGAAATATCTCTTATCGCTCAGGATCTCACGGCCTATGGAAATGATCTTGCTGACCAGACCAACCTCATTGCTCTGTTGTCCCGAATTTTAACAGAGACAAGCTTCCCCTGGCTACGACTCATGTATCTCTATCCATCCGGAGTTGGAGACGATCTGCTTGAACTCATGCAGAATGAATCCAGGATCTTGCCATATATGGATATCCCTTTTCAGCATGTTTCAGATTCTATCCTGAAAAATATGCATCGTCGGTATGGGTATGATGATTTATGCTGCTTTATCGGTAAGGTGCGCACTGCAGTACCAGATATAGCATTGCGGACAACAATGATGGTAGGTTTTCCTGGTGAAACCGAAGCTGATATTCAGCAGCTTGAAGAGTTTCTGACTAAATATCGGATAGACCACGTTGGCGTATTTTCCTATACCAACGAGGAGGGAGCCCGGTCGGAATTCTTTGAAGCACAATGTTCCGAGGAGGTAAAGCAGGAAAGAATGGAACGAATCCTAAAGCTTCAGGCGGGAATTTCTAAAGAGATACTGCAGAAATATGTTGGTCAAACCGTACCTGTGCTTGTGGAAGGGCTCAGCAGGGAAACAGATCTTTTACTGGAGGGGCGAACAGTGTATCAGGCCCCTGAAGTAGACGGTTGTGTGTATATTAACGATGGCACTGCTAACCCCGGTGATATCGTAAAGGTACGTATCACCGAGGCGCAAATATATGATTTGGTGGGGGGGATTGTTTAGGAAAGGGATGACTCGGACTATTATTTTCCTTTGTTAACCTGCTCACGCAAATCTTTACCAACTTTAAAGAAAGGTAGTTTTTTCGGTTTTACTTTTATTTTTTCACCAGTCTTTGGATTACGCCCTTCATAGGAACCGTAATTTTTAATAACAAAGCTACCAAAACCCCTGATTTCAATACTGTCTCCCTGAGCCAGCGCTTCTGTCATGGTCTCGATGATGGTGTTGGTAATTGCTGCAGCCTCCCGATGTGGCAGGTCGATGTCCTGAGACAAAGCTTCAATTAGTTCAGATTTATTCATGCCTGGCTCCTTTACATTCAAGGTGAACTCTGGAGTTGTTCCAAGGTTCAGATAAAAAAAGAAGAATTTCTATTTAAAAATATAATCACACTTCGCTGTATGAAAAATGAGCATGATTATGGTAAATGCCCTGATCTGGCGTCTATTTCTATGATCTTACCAGATAACTAACCAAATTTAATCAGCTATTTTTTTGTTTGTAAAGAGTTTTGTTTGAAAATATTTTTTTTATATCACTTTGATGCAGAATTTTAAATTTTCCCACTGGCAGGCCATTGAGCCCTAATCTCCCATAGGCAAGGCGTTTGAGGGATTGTACGGGGTGTCCAACGGCCTCAAACATCTTTTTCACCTGCCGTTTTCGGCCTTCATGAATGGTGATAATAATTACACTATTTTTATTCTTTTTATGTTTAATCCGTAGGTTGGCGGGTGCTGTCTTTTTGTTTTCCAGCAAAATGCCTTTCTCAAGTGATCGAATTGCATTTGCTGAAGGGCAACCTTTTACTTCCGCTTCATAGGTCTTAAAAACCTCATTACTGGGATGGAGGATCGATTGTGCCAGTTTACCATCATTGGTCAGAAGTAATGCCCCCTCAGTGTCGAGATCAAGCCTTCCCACTGGAAATACACGTTCTTTAATGCCCTGCAGCAGGGAGGTTACTATGGGCCTTCCCTGAGGATCTGAAAGGGTAGTGACATAGCCTTTGGGTTTGTTGAGAAGAATATAGATAATCTGTTCTTCAGCAATGACTTCTTTATTATCAAAAAAGACTTTTTGTTTCCCGGGCGTTATCTGCTGACCCATGGCTGTGACGATCCTGCCGTCAACTTTCACACGACCCTGGGCTATATATTCTTCCGCTTTTCTTCGTGATGCAATACCAGCACGAGCAAGGAATTTCTGTAAACGAACAGGTTCTTCCATGATCAGCGAAGAGAAGAGGGCAGTAATAGATTGATTTTTGAATCCACAAGTTTTCGGGTTGCCTCATCAACTTCAAGGACATCTGTGTACCAGGGTTTCAAACGGCAGTCAAAAACAATGGGTGGGGTAAGTCCAACGTGGAAACGTTGAACATTTGTTTCAGCTCCGTGTATATCAGCGGCAGGTTCAAATCTTGTAAAAAAGGTCCACAAAAATTCCTGGACAGAGCATGTTGCTTCTTCACAGTTATCCACAAGCAGAATCGCAGGCCAGTCACAGAGTGCCGGGTCTTTGGCGATTTGTGCTGCAAGCTCAGGCTGTTCTATATAGTTAGTTGTCTGAATGACCAGTGTTCCCGGAAGATAGGATTTTATACGTTGACAATGGGCTGGTAGGTCACCCGAATATTCAGTGGGGAGTTCACGCAGTTTCTCTTTTCCAAGCCCCATCATCATAGCCTTTGATCCCTTGTTAACAGAAGGCCCTGTGTAATCCAGGGTGTCCTGCGAAACATTGGCAAAGACGAAAAGATCTCTATCCCATTGAATACGCTCAAGAACATGTGTCCAGAGCTTGGGAAAATCTGTGATATCTATGTCTCCGTCAGTAAGAATGAGAAATTTAGTAAGTGACAGCTGCCCTTCTCCGAGGACTCGCAGTCCGCAAGCAAAAGCTTCACGCGGGTACCGATCAGCAACTCTGGCCGCAGCAAGACAATGAAATCCTGTTTCACCGAATGTTTTCAGTTCTCGTACACCTTTCATGACCAGAGGGAAAAGCGGAGACAGCAAATCCTGAAGAAAATCTCCAATGAAATAGTCTTCCTGTTTCGGACGACCGACAATTGTTGCAGGATAAATGGCCTTATTTCTGTGGTAAAGGTGTGAAGCCTGAAAAACAGGATAATCATGCTGCAGGGAGTTGTAGCCATAGTGATCGCCAAACGGGCCTTCAGGCCTGCGCAGATGGGGAAGAACCACCCCTTTCACTGCAAATTCAGCATTTGCAACCAGTCGATGACCTCCATTGGGGTCCGGTGTCATTTCCAGCTTTTTACCAATAAG
>DQTH01000167.1 GCA_015662865.1 Desulfocapsa sulfexigens | reverse complement strand
CACTCAAAGTCGCTGTTACAGGAAGATTACCAGAAGATGTGTCTGAATTAATCTCCACCACCGGAGGAACAATTTCATTGAGCGTAAAGGGAAAGGGTGCAGATAATGGACTTTCACCATTTTCTGAATATGCGGACAGGTAAAAGTCAAAAGTGCCTGGTGCTGACTCGAAAATACAATTCATTGTACGATCGGTTGAGTCTTCACTTTCACAGATAATACTGTTTCCCTTATAAAGGTAAAAACCATTAACTGAAGTATCCCCTGAAACTTCATAGGCCCATTCGATGTGTATGCTGTGTAAATCTTCTGCATGAGATGACGTGGAAATCAGAGATGTAGACAAAAAAAGAACAAGGCAGCATAGTGCAGAGCATTTTTTTACAGGAAAAAGTTGCATTGATATTCTCGTTCGGGTCAGGTGAAGTAAAGAAAGGTTGGTGTACTGCAAGAGTTGTTTGTCCCTATATCGCCATTCATGTTGGTGTGTATCTTTTTATTTCAGGCTGTTCAGGACTTTCATTCTCAATGAAACAGTAAGTGAAAGAATTACTAAAAAACCTGTTCTTATTAAAAGAAACAGTATTTATCGATAAATCAAATATATCTGAATAAATATGCTTACAGTTTTGTATTAAATTCTTATCTTCTTGTCAAGTTATATCACAATATATTTTATGGAATAACTATTCGAATGAAAAATAAAAAAGTGCTGCTTATCGGTTGGGATGCCGCGGACTGGAAAGTTATTCATCCGCTTCTTGATAGTGGGAGCATGCCGAACCTGCAAAAATTAATAAAAAATGGTGTTATGGGGAACCTTGCCTCTCTTCGTCCGGAGCTTTCTCCCATGCTCTGGACCTCCATTGCAACCGGTAAACGCCCATACAAACACGGAATACTAGGTTTTACAGAACCTGGGCCTGATGGCAGCGGAGTGCGCCCTGTGACAAATCTTTCCAGAAAGACAAAGGCAATCTGGAATATATTAAACCAGAATGGTTTTCGTTCTCTTGTGGTTGGCTGGTGGCCATCTCATCCTGCAGAACTTATTCATGGCGTGATGGTTTCGAACCATTACCAGCGTGCTTTCAGACCATACGGGAAACCCTGGCCTCTGCAAATAGATACTGTTCATCCTCCACGATTAAGAGAAAATCTTGCAAAACTTCGTGTGCATCCACAGGAAGTTGACCCTGGACTCATGCAGCTTTTTGTGCCGGATCTGGAAAAGGTTGATCAGGAAAAAAATCATCGAATTGAAGCCATAGCCAAAATTATTGCTGATGCAACAACTGTAAACAGAGCCACCACCGCGCTTATGCATCACGAAGAATGGGATTTTACCGCTGTCTACTTTGATGCAATTGATCACTTTTGCCACGGGTTTATGGACTATTATCCTCCAAGGTTGCCCAGGATTGATAGGGAGGAGTATCAGTTGTACTGCAAAGTGGTTGAGAGCGGATATATATTCCATG
The DNA here is from genome assembly GCA_015662865.1 of Desulfocapsa sulfexigens. Classification (GTDB taxonomy): domain Bacteria; phylum Desulfobacterota; class Desulfobulbia; order Desulfobulbales; family Desulfocapsaceae; genus Desulfocapsa; species Desulfocapsa sulfexigens_B. The sequence continues at coordinate 10,050 of DQTH01000167.1, read as the reverse complement.
ATGTTTTACTGGGGACAATGCTTGCTGAAGTAGATTTGGAATCCACAACTGTCATTCTGGTTTCTGATCACGGTTTTCATTCTGACCATTTGAGGCCAGCCATAATTCCGGGTGAACCTGCCGGGCCTGCAGCCCAGCACAGACCTTACGGTATTGTTGTTGTCAGTGGGCCTGATACCCGAAAGGACGAGTTGTTTTATGGAAGTTCTTTGCTTGATATCTGTCCCACTGTTCTTAGTCTATTTGGCCTGCCTGTTGGTGATGATATGGACGGCAGGGTGTTGCCATATGGCCCTGTAGCGTCATTAAAAATTTCATCAATTCCCAGTTGGGATGAGGTTACCGGTGAAGATGGCAGTCATCCAGCGGATATGTCTGTTGATCCCCTTGAAACCGGAGAAGCGGTTAAAAGGCTGGTGGAATTGGGTTATATCGAAGAACCGGATGAGGATCAGGAAAAAGCTGCTGAGCATGCAAGACGTGAGATTCGATTTAATCTGGCGAAATCCTATATTGATGCAGGATTACATGGGAATGCGATACCGATTTTAACGGATCTTTTTGATGTCTGGACTGATGAATTTCGTTTTGGCATCGAGCTTGCGCATTGCTACCAGGCAGTCGGGCGTCCCAGAGACTCCCGGGTGTTGCTGGAAGATATTTTTAACAGAAAGAAAACCAAAGCATCAACAGCAAAACTGAAAATAAAAAAGCTGAAAAAACAGCTAAAACATCATGAAAACACACCGGAAAAACAAAAAGGATTCAGCCTGCAGATCCGTTCTCTTATGCAGGATGCTTCACAAAATCCTTATGGTATTGCTTACCTTCTTGGTGTTGCCTGTCATGCTGATGGTGATCTGGGAAAAGCACTTGAATGTTTTGAGCAGGCAGAGAAAAAGAACGTTGTTTCAGCAGCATTATTTGTACAAAAAGGGTGCGTGTTTGAAGAGTTGAAGCAAATTGTTAAAGCCGAAAAATCTTATACAAAGGCTCTTTCCATTGATTGTGAAAACAGCGATGCCTTACTCGGTCTTTGTCGGCTGAAACTGAAAGGTCGATTCAATAAAGAAGCAGCTCACCTGGCATTGGATGTCATAGCATTACGTTATCACACTCCGCTTGCCCATTTTTATCTTGGCTGTGCATTGCACCGGCTAGGAAAGCTAAGTGATGCAATCAAAGCACTTGAACAGGCTTTGCAGCAAAATCCGAATTTTCCCGAAGTCTACAACCGACTGGCTTACATATATCAAAATCGTCTTCATCTTCCCGATAAGGCAGCGAATTATAAATTAGAAGCCCAAAAAGCAAGGCAGCGAATACGTTCATTGAGAAAAGGATTATCTCCTGTGATCTCTGACAGCAAAGATCCTGTATCCGATTTGCTGGCCAAACCTTTGCCAACACAATCGGTTGAGAGTCTGTCTCCAATAGATTCAGAGGATTTGGATAAAACAATTGTCATTGTATCCGGCCTGCCTCGCTCTGGAACATCAATGGTAATGCAGATGCTTGATGCTGGAGGGTTTTCGATTCTTACAGATAAAAAGAGAGTTGCTGACACAGATAATCCTAAAGGGTATCTGGAACATGAGGGGATAAAAGCATTGGCACGAAAGAACGAATGGTTGCTTGATCATACTGGAAAAGCAGTGAAAATTGTCGCTCCTCTACTTCGTTTTTTACCCGTAAGTAAGAATGTTCATTACAGGATTATCTTTATTGAGCGGAATCTGGATGAAATTTTAGTTTCTCAGGAAAAGATGCTGTCTGTCCAGAGATTGAATAGAAAGAAAACTCCGGATAAGCTATTGAAAAGTAGTTTTTTTAAGCAGGTGGAAATGGCAAAAGCATTGATCTGTGCTATTCCGGCACATGTTTTATTTTTGCAACATGGAGACTGTATACGCAAACCGTCTGTTATAGCATCTAGAATCAATGAATTTCTTGGAGGGGGGCTGGATGAATCTCTAATGGAAGGAGTCATTGATGTTAAACTTTACAGGAACAGAAAAAAAGAACTGTAAAGTACAGCAGTCCTTGACTCTCCATTGTCTGCGTTATTTAATATAATCATAGGCTCTTTTTGAATAAAAAGGGGGGCTATTAATAAAATTCAGCAAAAAAACGCTTTTTGTTACTGAAAGCCTTGTGAAAATTGGATTCCCGCCTTCGCGGGAATCCAGAATGGTTCCAGCTGAGTTTCCTATAGAGCCACATTGAATAATAGTTGTAATAGGAATTTGATTACGTATTTATTTCTGGTATTCCAGCAGGGAATACCAGATTAAAGACAGAGCTTTCCGGATAATCAGAAAAACATGAACTTTGGTGAGACTCAATGAAACAGCAAACACTGGATCAGCGTCTGGAATCGTATAATGTAATAGCTGGGAGCAAAAGTACTCCTTCGTGTAAGCTGGTTTTTGCGGCGAGTGCTGTTGCTGCTGCCGGAGGTATCTTGATTCCACCACCTGCAGAAGCATCCATTGTTTATAGCGGAATACAGAATTTAGCAGTGGAGGTAGGGCAAAGTCAAAAGGTGGATATGAATGGAGACGGCATTTTTGAATTTATATTTACCATTAGCTCAGCATCTCCCCAAGTTTCTCAGAAGCTTTTGTTATCATCCAACAACAGTTCACCAACAGTGATAAAAAGAAGTGAAGACAGACCTGCCAGATTGTCCAGTAATTATCAGATTTCCAACCAGAAAGTGTTTGAGTCCATAGTAAATCCAAATGATATTCTGGCCTTGTATTCTGGGTCGTATGGTTCGGGTGGCGATTTTGCCAACCAACCTGCAGGTTATTTAGGTGTGAAATTTGAGGTTGACGGCAAAATTCTATATGGCTGGATTCAGTATAAGGCAGAGAACAATGGTACAGAAGGTACCATTGTTGATTGGGCTTACGAAAGTGACCCGGGTAAGGCTATAGCAGCCGGTAAAAAGAAGAGTTTTAACTGGAATCTTTTTCTGCCTGCAATAATAGCTGGCGGTGGAAGCGAATAGTTTCAATATGTCGTTTTAGTGCTTGTCCAGAAATGGCCTTTTTCTCCTAACTATCCGTTGCTGGTTAAATTTTATCCTCGGAATATTATCTCAATTTTGGAGAAAAAATCTCATTTCTGGACAGACACTAGTTAGATAGATTTATTGAGTAACAATCCTAAAACAGCAAGAATTACACCAGTATTTGCCTTTTTGGGTCCCAGCAGAAAAGGAAAAGCTTCGGACAGCGGGCTTTCAGATCCATCATTAAAAACAGCGGTAAGGTTGAAATTATAAAGGCCGTTGTCTGATACAAACACACAATCTCCCTCAAAATCATAAGGTCTGTCAAACTCACATATCTGTACACCGTCTTTGTAAAGACGATATGATTCCAGTTCTAATCCTGTCGGGGCAGAAGATTGATCATAATCCCATTCAATATGGATGGAATGATTTACCGCGGCAAATGAAATTCCGGCATAAAGGGTAATTGTGAGGACTGTTAGAATTGCAAAAACACTGCACTGATTTCCTGTTTTTTTCATACTTTTTAAATTTTCCTGAGCAAAAGAGCTGACAAAAGAATGAACTGAAGCACACAGAGAATACAGAAAAAATACGGTTTTATATTCTTCTGTATATTCTCTATTAGCTCTTTCAAACCAATGCCTCCCTTAGCTGTTAGCTTTTGTGGCTCTATATGAAACTCAGCAAAAAAATGCTTTTTGTTACTGGCAGCCTTGTGAAAACTGTATTCCCGCCTTCGCGGGAAGGGCATATAGCTGATTCGCTGTCACTCTCGCGGAGGCGGGAGTCCAAAATGTTGCCAGCTGAGTTTCATAAATAGCCACTTTAGCTATTTATGAGTTCATCATGATTGAGAATGTGACTGTTTGTCATGTCAGGAGGACAGGAGCATTTATTGTGCCAAAAGTGAAAGTTTGGTTTTTGGGGATAATACCTGAATTTGTGAATGTGTTATAATAATTTCTGATTCAAGTTCCTGAACTTGCTTGGTAAATTTGTAATTTACCGGTTCAGTAGGTAATCGCTCGCAGCTTTCTTGAACATCTTGATATCATGAACAATAACCAAAGGATTACGTGGCTCTGTATGAAACTCAGCAAGAAGTGCTTTCTGTTACTAGCAGCCTTGGGGAGACTGGATTCTCGCTTTCGCGGATATGATATATAGTCGGTTCGGTGCCACTCCCGTGGAGGCGGGAGTCCAGAATGTTGCAGCTGAGTTTCATTAATAGCCACTAGGTATAAAAAATTGGGATACTTTACCATCGAACATTCTCAGATTCGAGCAGTAACCATATATTATCAACAAGTTGCATGTTGGAAGACTTGATATGAAAAGTATTGTTGCAGGATATTGTTAATTTCATTTTCCTCTTCACGAAGGACTTGTCGCAAAATGGAGACTTGTTGTAATTAGCTGATATGGCGGTATTTGTTTTGATGCTTCAGACTCGGACTTATCGCTAAATGTTTGCTGCATTGACAGACGAAAAAAAATGATCGTGATATCAATTGGATATCCGTAGTTTTTTGACTGTTCTTACCTGGTTATGTGGGATTTTAGAATTGTATTACGAATAGGTATATTTACCTAGTCGCAAAATGGAGACACTCTCGTAACATACTGATAATACGTGTGTTAATTGTTATTAAGGTCGTTGGGAGTATAGCCGAGGGGAAAACGAAATAAAGAGTCGGTGAAAAGCAACAGTTTCCTTTGGATTTAAAAGGCAGCCGCATGGTTTTTTCTGATAATATATAAGGTACAGTCCTTTTTGTTCGTCATTTCCGCAGAGGCTGAAATTCAGGACTCTGGCACGAAATTGGATTTCCGTCTCCGTAGGAATGACGGTACAGAGGACTATTTACGATACTATCATCCGGAATCAGATCATTTTTTAAACAGGGAAGGGACGATATTGTGTCGATTGAGGATTTTATAGAAGTCAGTTCTATTGCGGTTGGCAATTCGTGCAGCCCAGGCAACATTGCCCCGGGTAGTCTGCAGCAACTGTACCAGGTAGCGCTGTTCAAATTCGCGTCTGGCTTCATCAAAAGTAAGACTTTTTTGAGGGTTGTCTTTCAGAGTGTGGTGCAGGAGATCGGCAGGAATGAGTGGAGTTGTTGACAGGGTTGCCGCCTGTGCAACAACATTGAACAGCTGTCTGATATTGCCTGGCCAGGCAGCTTCAAGAAGGATATTCATGGCATCAGGAGAAAATCCTGTAACCTTTCTTTCGTTTTGTTCATTGAGTAGTGATATAAAATGATTTATCAGGAGAGGTATGTCTTCTCGACGATCACACAGGGGAGGAAGCTCCAGCATGACAACATTAAGTCGATAGTAGAGATCTTCCCGAAAAGTGTTGTTTACAATAGATTCTTCAAGATTTTGGTGAGTTGCTGATACTATGCGCACATCAATAGGAGTGCTTTTCGTGCTGCCGACCGGCCGAATTGTTCTCTCTTGAAGAACTCGTAGCAATTTTACCTGCAAATGTTCCGGCATGTCACCAATTTCATCCAGAAATAAAGTTCCTCCCTGCGCAGCAATGAAAAGCCCGGGATAGTTTTTATTGGCTCCTGTAAAAGATCCTCGTGCATGCCCAAAAAGCTCAGATTCCATCAATGCTTCTGGTATGGCGCTGCAGTTCACGGGAATAAAGGGTTTTTTGGCCCGACTACTGGCATTGTGCAGAGCAATAGCTAAAAGTTCTTTACCAGTACCACTCTCTCCACGGATAAGAACATTGGACATGCCTCCTGCTGCAAGTTGAACACGAGTAAGCAGTTCCTCCATTATTGAACTTTGCGAGATGATATCCTCCCGCCAGGAAGCCTGGTTAGCATTTTGGATGCTGACGGATGCCATGGACAGCGCATTTTCAATCTCCTGCAGGAGTTTTCGGCCGTCAATGGGTTTTGGTAAAAACGAGTAAACACCCAGACGAGTTGCATCAACTGCTTCGGGTATGGAGCCGTGTGCTGTGATAATAATAACAGGGATTGATTTATTGATCTTTCGGATTGCTTCATAAAAGGCCATGCCATCCATCGGGCCCATTCGCAAATCTGTTATGACCAGATTAGGAGTGGCAGCAGAGAATTGCACCATGGCTTCTTCTCCACTTTGAGCAGTCGTCACAGCGTATCCGGCACTTTCCAGTCGAAGAGTCCAAAGACTTAACAGATCCTGTTCATCGTCGACAAGGAGAATGGTTGGTTTGTTCATGAAGGGCTTGCTCGTTTAATCGGGGAATTTACTAAGGTTGTACTTTCTGATCCAGCATAGATTCAATTTCTATCAATTTTTGTACCTGTTTCTCAAGATCCTGAATACGGCGCTGATAGGTCGTTACTTCCATATTGTTCTGTTCATAAAGTCTCTTTTTCTCAAGATAGAGTTTCCAGTTCGTGTCAAGGTACTGTTTATGCAGAAGTATGTTTCCCTGAATTAAATGGAGCAAGCCCGTGAGGTCTTGTTTGTTGTACTGGTATTTTCTGAGTGTCTCTTCCAGAATGCTTTCTGCTTGCTGGAGCTGTTTTTGGGAAGAATGTGGCAATAGTGAAAGGCAAAGCAACCTGTTCGGGTTTGTTCTGTCTGGCTTTGTCTTCCAGGATTTGAAGAGAGTGTTAAATTCTGAAAGGTTTTCTTTTTGTGAAAGTTGTTTGGTGGATGCGAGGCAGGCGAGGACCTGGTTTGCAGAGACACGGCATCCACTAGTACTATTCTGGTAGCCATGTTGATTGCTTCCGGCAGATTGAGAGAATTGCTGGCAACCAGTGAGAGCGAGAAAGCTCACGATGATGATGGCTATTAGTCTTTTCATTTACTTAGACCTCTGTGATGATATAGCAGGGAATGTAAGCATGAAGTGGGCTCCTGTTTTACGATTAAGAACAGCTACGGTTCCATTATGCTGTGAAATATATTCTTTAACAATTGCTAGACCAAGGCCACTACCCTGAGTGTGATGTCGTTCATCATTTTTTGTCTGATAAAAAGGTGTGAAAATTTTATCCTGTTCATCTACTGGAATGGCGTGGCCAGTATTCGAAATAATACATTTCACTTCGTTGGCTGTTTGACTGAGATTACAACATACAGTTCCTCCAGGCGACGAAAATTTAATCGCATTGGAGAAAAGGTTTTCAAAAAGTGTTTCGATCTGGGTTTGATTACCCAGTATTGTTGTTTCCTTTAGGTGAAGATCCAATGTGATTGATTTTGCGAGCATCTGAGGTGTCTGTTCAGATGTGATTTGTTCTATTATTCGTTTAAGTGAGAGATTCTTATGGCCTTTGGGTTTACCTCCGGCCTGGGCCATATTGAAGTTGAGGATGTTTTCAATCAATTTCTGAAGCTTAACAGAATTTTTGGTTAGAATCTCAGCTACTGCAAGCTGCTGTTTATTCAAGGAGCCAATAAGCTCTTCATGCAGCAGCCCGGATCCTTCCATGATTGAAGCCAAAGGGGTTTTCAGATCATGGGAAATGTGAGCAAGAAATTTTGTTTTTTCCCTCTCAAGGCTGGCCAGGCGCTGACGTAGCCAGTTAAGCTTCCTTCCCAGGGCTTCCAGATCTTTTGGGCCAGTGATAAAGACAGGGGTGGAAAAATCACCTTTACCAAGGCGGTCAATACCCTTGTCTATCTGACGGATTGGTTGTGAGATGATGTAGGCCAGTACAAGGATCATTATTATTGTCAGAGTTATAAAGCTGAGTGTTTGCCAGACCAGTGTTTTTTGAGCAGTACGTTTTGAATTTTTCAGCCTGCTTAGGCCTTTGTCCACGTATTCACTGATCGCCGTGTTTATGATTAAGGCCCGTTTATCCAGTCTGGAAAAAATCATAAAAGCATCGGCTATGTTTTTTTCCTGTTTTTTAGGGCCTCTATGAGCGAGCTGCAGGGATGTGAGTATTGTGTCTTCCAGAGACTGAAACTGAATGAGGAGGTTTTTAAATTCATTGTCCACCGGTATCTTTTGCAGACGTTGAAGCAGCACGGAAATATGGCCATGCCAGGTTGCCGCCTCATCAAGATAGCGGGTTTCTCCGACAATATCAAAAAGCCTGATGTTCCTTTCCTGATTACGTGTGTATTTAGATAGATTCTGGGCATCTCGGGTGGCGGCAAGAGAATGTTCCACAAGTTCAACACTTTGGGAGACCAGTTTGTCGAGATGGCTTCGTGTTGTAAAAAGACCAACTATAAGAGGTAGAGAAACGATGATGAGCCCACCGATTACCAGATTAAGGAAGGATTGTGGACGGATGTGTTTCATGGAGTTTGATTTTTTCTTAGAAAAATGTGGATCTATATGAAACTCAGCAAAAAAATGCTTTTTGTTACTGGCAACCTTGTGGAAACTGGATTCCCGCCTTCGCGGGAATGACATATAGCCGGTTCGGTGTCACTCCCGCGGAGGCGGGAGTCCAGAATACTGCCAGCTGAGTTTCATAAATAGCCATTTAGAGAAATATTGAACTATTAATTATACCTTCATGTATTTGACTATGGTATCTAAATCTTGATTGATTAAAATCTTTTCAAGAAACTAATTGAAGTTTTTATCTGATTACGTATGAAACTCAGCCAGATTCACATGGTCTATATATAATTTGCATATATAATAGAAAATTTCAATTAGCAAGGTGCCGTCATCCCCGCGTAGGCGGGGATCCAGTTTCGTATTAATGAGTACGCTGGTAAGTCGACATTCGGACTTCAAAATGAAAACTCATCAACTATATGATTACATAGAACATAGTTATAGTTTTTGGTTTTAAACTGTGTCGGCTTACTAACGGCCTTCTTAATACCAGAGATCTGGATCGGACTCTACACTTACCTCCTACATTCGCGGGAATCACGGCACAAAAGACTTTTAAGAATTCATCAATGATGATTTTAAAAAAAATACAATTTTTCAAAGGCAAAAAATATCGGCCAGGGCTGCTCATTATGCTTTTGATTATTGGTGCTCCTTTTTTTTTCCTGGGAGGACCCGGGGCTCATGGTGCAAGATCATCTGTTGCATTATGGGATATGGGACATGTTCTGTTTTTTTCTATTGCATCCTGGCTACTCTGTAAACAGTTTCGTTATCGATTCCCTGACCTGTCAGCTTTTACTCGTAATTCTCTTGTTTTTTTGTTGGTATTGGCATCTGGAGGGATTGTTGAGGGATTACAAATGGGTTTTGATGGTCGGATTCCTGATTTTCGTGATATTCTTCGTAACCAGCTTGGTTGTTTAATCACTCTCGTATTCTTTGACTCTTTGGCATTTTCAAAACATAAAAAATGGCCCTATATTATTCAATTCGTAACTCTTTCTATGGTTTTGGTTGCTTTTTACCCGTTTGTCCGGGGTGTTGTTGATGAAGTGATTGCTGCCTATCAGTTCCCTGTTATTGCAGATTTTGAAACAATATTTGAAAGAGACCGCTGGGTGGACAAAGAAATTATAAGTGTTGAAAAGAGTTTGGCCAGACACGGGGAGTATTCCCTTAAAGTACGATTAAACACTGATACATATTCTGGAGTTGCACTTTGTTATTTTCCCGGTAACTGGACTGGCTATAAAAGTTTATATTTTAGTATTTTTCACACAGATAAAGAGCCATTGGAGATTGTTTGTCGTATCCATGATGCAGATCATACAAATGAGTATGCTGATCGTTTCAATCAGAGACTTCAACTGCAGAAAGGATGGAATGATTTTTCCCTTCTTTTGGAAGATATCAAGCATGCACCTGCCAGTCGTTTATTGAATATGAAAAAAATAGTGAATATAACGTTTTTTGTTATCAGGCAGGAGAAAGAACGAATAATCTATCTTGATAATATATATCTGGAAAAGTAAGTGCGTATTGTTTCTATGCCAAATCGCTTTCTGATCAGGTATGAAACTCAGCCATTTTGTTTGTCATTCCTGCGTAGGCGGGAGGTAAGCGTAGACTCCGATCCAGAGGCTGGCACGAAACTGGATCCCCGCCTCCGCGGGGATGACACCACCACGAT
>DQTH01000250.1 GCA_015662865.1 Desulfocapsa sulfexigens | reverse complement strand
ACGTTAATATGTCATTATTTTAATTGGTTGGCTATGTTTTCTATTGTGTTTTGGTCAACCCCGAAACTTGAGTCATAACCAACCAAGTATATTTCCGAGATAATTGAACAGCGTCATATACATTGGTAGTCCGTAAGGACTTCCTGATAAACAGCTTCTTGACATTATAGCGATTTTTTACGGAGATTGGAATCCGAAAATTGAAATACCAGACTCCACTACGAGACATCAGGTAGGTAGGAACTGAGGACATAAAAAAATCCGTAATTTTGAGTTTTGTATCACAGTCAGACCGTGATTTGTATCTCAATATTATGGATTTCTATGTAAAGACCCCTATGTAACTGGAATCATTATGAATGGTGGCGATGCAGGGAATTGAACCCCGGACACTACGGATATGAGCCGTATGCTCTAACCATCTGAGCTACATCGCCAATATGTGAAGAGGAAAATATTTACCTTATTCGCCTTTCACTGTCAACTTTTTTCCATGAGAAAATGTGACAAATAAAAAAAAGGGCCCCGCAAAGGAGGCCCTTTTGTACTTCTTAAGCGTTCAGGGGAACTGAACAGGGGGAATTACATCATTCCGCCCATTCCGCCCATTCCACCCATGCCGCCCATTCCTCCTGGAGGCATGCCACCCATGGCACCGCCGCCGTCACTATCGTCAGGAGCGTCAGCAATCACACACTCTGTGGTAAGGAGCATACCTGAAACAGAAGCTGCGTTCTGCAGTGCAGTACGGGTAACTTTTGCAGGATCAATAACACCTGCAGCAATCAGGTCTTCGTACTCTTCAGAAGCTGCGTTGAAGCCGTTGGGGCCTTCAAGGCCTTTCACGTGCTCTACAACAACAGAACCTTCGCAGCCTGCATTGCCTGCGATCTGACGAACGGGCTCTTCAAGTGCGCGAAGAATGATTTTCTTGCCAAGCTTCTGCTCACCGGCAACGTCTACATTATCAAGTGCGCCAAGGCAACGAATGTAAGCAACACCGCCACCAGGAACAACACCTTCTTCAACAGCAGCGCGGGTTGCATTCAGTGCATCCTCAACGCGGGCTTTTTTCTCTTTCATTTCAATCTCAGTTGCAGCACCAACATTGATCACGGCAACACCGCCGATCAGTTTGGCAAGACGCTCCTGAAGTTTCTCACGATCGTAATCGGAAGAAGAGTCATCAATCTGGGTACGAATCTGTTTCACGCGGGCTTCAAGAGCTGTTTTGTCTCCAGCGCCATCGATGATAGTGGTGTTGTCTTTGTCAACAACTACGCGTTTGGCAATACCAAGATCATTAACAGTTACATTCTCAAGTTTGATGCCAAGATCTTCGGTGATAACCTGTCCACCGGTGAGAATTGCGATATCCTCAAGCATTGCTTTTCTGCGATCGCCAAAGCCGGGAGCTTTTACAGCAGCAATATTCAGGGTGCCGCGCAGTTTATTCACAACGAGTGTTGCAAGTGCTTCACCGTCAACATCTTCAGCAATGATGAACAGTCCCTTACCCATTTTGGCTACAGCCTCAAGTACGGGAAGAAGGTCTTTCATGTTGGAAACTTTTTTCTCAACAAGAAGGAAGTAAGGATCTTCCATATTTATTTCCATGCGATCAGCATCGGTTACAAAGTAGGGAGAAAGATAACCGCGATCAAACTGCATACCTTCAACAACGTCCAGTGTGGTATCCATTGATTTGGCTTCTTCAACAGTGATAACGCCTTCTTTACCAACTTTGTCCATGGCTTCTGCAATGATGGATCCGATGGTGACATCACTGTTTGCAGAAATGGTTCCAACCTGGGCAATTTCAGCCTGCTCTTTGGTTGGTTGGGCAATGTTTGCAAGCTCGGCAACGATTGCATCAACGGATGCATCGATTCCGCGTTTGATTTCCATGGGGTTACCACCGGCAGCAACAAGTTTTGCACCTTCACGGTAGATTGCCTGGGCAAGTACAGTGGCAGTTGTTGTACCGTCACCGGCAACGTCAGAGGTTTTGGAAGCAACTTCGCGAACCATCTGTGCGCCCATGTTCTCGAACTTATCGGTGAGTTCAATTTCTTTGGCAACAGTTACACCGTCTTTGGTGATGGTGGGAGCGCCAAAAGATTTCTCGATCAGGACATTACGGCCTTTGGGACCAAGTGTTACTTTTACTGCGTTGGCAAGAGTATTAACACCGGCGAGGATAGCCTCGCGTGCCTTTACTCCGTATTTTATATCTTTTCCAGCCATGATTTCATTCTCCTATATAAGTGTATTGACAGGTATTAGATTGTAATGGTTTCGTTATTGCTCTACGACTCCAAGGATGTCATCTTCACGCATGATGAGAAAGTCCTCACCAGCAAGCTTAACATCGGTTCCGCCATATTTGGAAAAGAGAACCATATCTCCCTCTTTTACCTGCAGCGCTACACGCTCGCCATTATCAGCAACTTTACCAGGACCAACTGCAACTACTTCACCTTCGGCTGGTTTTTCTTTGGCACTATCGGGAATGATGATACCACCTGCTGTCATTTCCTCTTCCTGAAGTCTCTTGACCAGAAGACGATCATTTAATGGACGGATTTTCATTTACTACCTCCTGTAAAACGTGTGTTTGGTTACAAAGCTCGGGAAATTATCACCGCCTGTGTAACTATGATTAAATAATCCGGCAAAAATCCGGCTACTATTGAACTGCGCAAAACTATAGGTTTGCTTTTAGTAAAATCAAGGGGCGAATACTAAAAAAATAGTATTCGCCCCAAGTTTTTGAATCTATGTGTTTTATTTTATATGGTTTATCCCGGAAAAGGATAGATCAACCAACCCGTACGATCCATTTGAAAGGATCGTCCTGTTCCCCGTTTTGAATGGCCTGGAGTTCATCAAAAAGCCGCTGGGATAACTCACCGGTATTTCCATCTGCCACCACGTATTTCTTCTCCTGGTAGCACAGCTCTCCAACCGGTGCGATAACAGCCGCAGTCCCTGAACCAAAGGCCTCTTGCAGGCTGCCGTCTTCAATAGCCGCAATCACTTCGTCGATGGTTATTTGTCTCTCATTTACAGTAACACCCCAGCTGGCTGCCAGCTGAATAACAGAATCACGGGTGATGCCACCAAGAATAGAACCACCAAGGGGTGGAGTGATGAGTTCATCACCAATCTTAAAAAAGATGTTGGACGTACCCACTTCCTCAATATATTTACGTTCACAGGCATCGAGCCAGAGTACCTGGGTATAACCGGCCTTGTGCGCCTCCTCGGCTGCCATGATGGAAGCTGCGTAATTACCTGCTGTTTTCACATGCCCGACACCGCCTTTCACCGCACGAACATACTTATCTGTCACCCAGATTTTGGTAGGATTAAAACCTTCTGCGTAATAGGCGCCCACCGGCGACATTATCACAAAGAAATAATACTGCTGGGAAGGACGCACACCGAGTGCCGGCTCTACAGCTATCATGGTGGGACGGATATAGAGCGTGGCACCATCACCGCTTGGAATCCAGTCACGATCAAGATAAACCAGAGCCTTGATTGCCTTGAGCACTGTGTCCACAGGAAGGCGCGGCATACACATACGAAGAGCCGAGCTGTTCATACGCTCAAGATTATCTTCAGGACGAAACATGTAAATCTGTTCATTCTCGCCTTTGTACGCTTTCAGTCCTTCAAAAATAGCCTGGCCGTAATGATACACCATGGCTGCAGGATCCATGCTGAAGTCCCTATAGGGACAGATCTCCGCATCGTACCAGCCATTCTCCCGATCCCATTTCATAAGAAACATGTGATCGGTAAAAAAATTGCCAAAACCAAGATTGCTCTGGTCCGGCTTATCCTTTCGTTTATCGGAGTCGCACCGACAAACCGATATATCTAAATTTTTCCACATGATGAGCCTCTTTTATTCCGGTTGCAAGGTATTTCCCTTTTCTTCAACCGCAGTCCATTATATAGTAAACAGTTACTCCGGAAGAGTGGACAACTCTAATTTTAAGAAATTGTCAGAAAAGGAAATAAAGGTACTCAACTCCGTGAAAATTGCAACATTTTCCTGCCATACTGCAGGCAACAGCAGAGAGTTCAATATACGATGAAAGATTGCCAGACAATGCCATGTACACCGGTTAATGGTCCTAATGCCATGAGGAACTGGTATTTCCTTTTAATTTTTCTCATCTCCATCATTTTTCTTGGCCGTATTCTCTGGCCATTCTGGTCTATTCTGGTTCTCTCATTTCTCCTGACCAATATTTTCCGGCCCATGTACCAGTTTTTCAATAAGAAAATGTCTGAAAAGCCGGCCTCGATCCTCACCTGCCTTCTCATAGTCCTCATTGTTTTTATACCGCTTATCTTTTTTGCAGGGGCGCTTTCAAGTGAGGCACTGGGCCTGTATCACTGGGGACGAAGTACTCAGGTGGGGATGAAGTTCCAGCTTTTCGTGCAGGACAGCCCGTTGATTTTGCAGTTCCAGGGCTATCTGGAAGACTTTGGTTTTCATTTTGAGCCTTCCCAGATCACTGCCATGTTTTCTTACCTTGCTAAAATGGCCGGGCTTTTCATATACAATCAGGCAAGCTCCTGGGCTGCCAATCTTTTACAATTTCTGTTCCTGTTTTTCATGATGATCCTGACCATCTTTTTCCTCCTCATCGACCAGGACAGATTAATCAGATTCATTATTGCCGTATCACCTCTTCCAGACGACGAAGACAGGTTACTTGTTGAAAAATTTGAGGAAATTTCCAATGCCATCCTCAAAGGTAACGGTATCTGCGGCCTGATTCAGGGTGTTCTGGGAGGAACAGTATTTGCCATAATGGGGCTCAGCTCTCCCATCCTCTGGGGTGGAATAATGGCTATTCTTGCCTTTCTGCCCATCTTTGGCATTGGCCTTGTCATGATTCCGACTGCACTCATCCTCATGCTGAGCGGCAGTATCGGGGCGGGTGTATTTCTTTTCTCTTTCTATCTTACCCTCTCCTTTTCCATAGAGTATCTAGTCAAACCAAAGATGGTCGGAGATGAGGTACAGATGCACACCCTACTGGTTTTCCTCGCCATTATCGGTGGCCTCAGTGTCTACGGTGTGCTGGGTATCATTTATGGCCCGCTTATTGTCACGGCTTTTCTAACTCTTACAGAAATCTATCTTGCCAAATATGACTCCAATGCTCAACCCGCGGTGACAGGAAATGAAACAGATACGACTATTTGTTAACACTGAAGTACCAGGCGGATTCACAACCCTGCTTCAAGGCGGGATTTTTCTAAAAGCTGAGCAAGGTGAAACCATTGGCGACCTGATCACAAGCCTGCCCGGCTTTACGATGGAATATGCAAGGCAGAAAATACAGACCATTTTTCTAGACGGCCTGCCTGCTGACGATCTGGATCAGCAGCTTTGGGGGAAGAAGGCTGTGATTGCCATCTCTGCTGCCATGCCCGGTCTTGCCGGTGCAATATTCCGCAAAGGCGGCATGCATGCATCCCTTCGTACTGAGACGGCAGGAAAGCTTTCCGAAAACGGACAAAATACCCGGCCGCTCCAGGTCCGGTTAAAACTGTTCAACATGATTGCTGCGGAAAGAGGTCTGGAGATTTTAGACGAAGGCTGTGTCCTGCCTGCTGCAGCCCTTGAAAAATTTTTCGCCTACCGTCTACCGCTTTTGGCTACTGTCCATAAAGTAATGATGGACGACAATGTCACAGATACAGACAAGCTGCGGGATTCCCTGCAATCCGACAACTTGATCCGGCTTAGTATCAGGAGCACCAATGGCGGCTGATGGCTTAAAAGACATGCTCGGGCGTGTCAGCCTGACACCTGTTGCCAGGGCCAGATCGATTCTTCTTGAAGAACTTGCAGCGGTCCCTCTGAAAACCAGGAAATGCACACTTCCTGAAGCTCTTGACAGGGTGCTCAGCAGCACAATTCTCTCTCCTGAAAACCTTCCCAAGCATCCCAGATCAACCATGGACGGATTTGCGGTACGTGCAGCAGACACCTTTGGCGCAAGCAGTTCCATGCCCTGCTACCTGGAAATCGACGGTGACGTTGCAATGGGACAGATGCCGGAAGGCGAAGTGACACAGGGAAAATGTTTCCGCATTGCAACAGGGGGCCTCCTGCCCAAAGGCAGTGATGCTGTTGTGATGTTTGAGCATACCATTCCGGTTGACGGAAAAATGATTGAGGTTGTGAAAAGTGTTGGAGTGGGCATAAATCTCATTGATTGCGGTGAAGACATTGAAAAGGACAGTCCGGCACTTACAAAAGGACATCTTCTCCGGCCTCAGGATTTAGGGCTGCTTGCAGGGCTTGGTCTTTCAGAGCTTACTGTCTACGAAAAACCAACAGTAGGAATCCTCTCCACTGGTGATGAAATTGTGCCCTGGTCGGAATCCCCGCCACCCGGAAAAATACGGGACATCAATAGCATTACTCTGTCAGGTCTCTGCAGGAGACTTGGAGCCCGAGTGACAGACTACGGGATAGTCACTGACAGTGAAGAAACATTTTTTGCAACTGTTGAGCAGGCCACCAGGGAAAACAGTGTGGTTCTTTTTTCCGGAGGCAGTTCAGTGGGCATGCGGGATCTTGGCGAACGGGTCATTGAAAAGCTGGGAAATCCCGGTATTCTTGTCCATGGTGTCGCCTTAAAGCCTGGCAAACCTATCATCATAGGGCTCAGCAATGGCTGCGCAATTTTTGGCCTGCCCGGACATCCAGTGTCTGCCATGGTCTGTTTCGAATTTTTTGTGGAACCGGCTCTTCGTTTACTCTCCGGTATTCCTGATCCGGATAAAACTCTCAAGCCTGCAGTCGCGGCACTGCTGGACAGAAACATTAACTCGGCAGCCGGCAGGCTGGATCTTGTCCGTGTCCGGTTGGAAGAACAGGAAAACGGTCCGCCTCTGGCAGTCCCGGTTCTTGGAAAATCAGGCTCAATATCCACCCTTTCCCGTGCCCACGGCTATTTTCTTATTGAGGAAGCATCCCAGGGGCTGAACAAAGGCACAACTGTACAAGTACACCTTCTATTATGAATCAGAAAGACATCTATGTAAGAAACATGCCCCTGACTGAAGCCAGGGAAAAATGGCAGACAGCTCTCAGGGAAATCAACTTTTTTGACAGTGCCGAAGTCGAAGAAACCGGTGTTGAAGATGCACTTGGCCTGGTGACAGGAGGTCCTGTTTTTGCTGCACACTCCTCACCCGCCTATAATGCTGCGGCCATGGATGGTATTGCTGTTCATTTTGCAGATCTCGCAGCAGCAAGTGATGCTGCTCCTGTCCGGTTGAAAGGCGATCAGTTTAAACCGGTCAACACCGGCAACAATCTGCCGCAGGAATTTGATGCTGTGGTGATGATAGAAGATGTTCATTATGTAAATGAGCATGAAGTGGAACTGGCAATCCCTGCAACACCCTGGCAGCATGTGCGCACCATAGGCGAAGATATTGTGGCAACAGAGTTGATCCTTCCTGTGGGCCACAGAATCCGGCCCATTGATCAAGGTGCCATGCTGGCCACAGGTGTCACCAGAGTGCTTGTAAAAAAAGCTCCCGGGGTGCTGGTAATCCCCACCGGATCCGAACTCATCCAGCCGGGCACAGCCCCGGAACCCGGCCAGATCATAGAATTCAATTCAAGAATCCTTGCCGGCTACCTCAATGAATGGGGTGCACAGGCAAAAGGGGGCGCTCCTGTATCTGATGATAAGGATAAACTTCGCTCCGCAATCAGTGATGCTGTCTGGGAAAATGATTTTGTCATTATTAATGCCGGTGCCTCTGCAGGCACCCGTGATTACACCTCAACGATTCTTGCCGAACTGGGCGAAGTGGTTGTGCATGGCGTGGCTACAAAACCCGGTAAACCTGTGATACTGGCAATCGTTGACGGCACCCCGGTTGTGGGCCTTCCCGGATATCCGGTCTCAGCCATTCTCACCATGCGGCTCTTTGTTCAGGAAATGATCTATGGATTCATGGATATGCAGCAACCTGCCGCCCAATGGACAACAGCCCGCATGTCACGCCCCATGCATTCTGCCATGGGAGTGGACGAATTTGTCAGGATCACTCTGGGTCAGGTGGGTGAGGAACTCATGGCAACACCTGCCGGAAAAGGTGCGGGTGCCGTGATGTCCCTTGTCAGGGCCGATGGCCTTCTCACCCTGCCTGCAGGATCGGAGGGTGTGGGAACCGGCGAAGAAGTGCAGATTGAGTTACTTCGTCCGCTCACTGATGTTCAATCCACCCTTGTGGTAATCGGCAGCCATGACAACATCATTGATGTCCTTGCCAATCTGCTCCATAAGGGCCGAAAAACCATCCGCATCTCCTCTGCCCATGTTGGCTCCATGGGTGGGATCATGGCCATCAGGCGTGGTGAAGCCCATCTGGCCGGCAGCCATCTTCTTGATGAAGAAACAGGTGAATATAATGTTTCTTTTATCAAACGCTTTCTAGCCGACACCCCGCTTCAGCTCATCAACCTCTGCTACCGGCAGCAGGGCTTGATTGTTGCCAAAGGAAACCCGCTTAAGATCAATGGTTTTGAGGATGTGGCTGAACAGAAACTCAGCTTTATAAACCGGCAAAACGGTGCAGGCACCAGGCTGCTCACCGACAAAACCCTCAAAGATCTTGGCATAGATCCGAATGATATCAACGGCTATGAACACGAGGAATACACTCACATGAGTGTGGCTGCAGCCATTGCCAATGGTAGTGTGAATTGCGGGATGGGGATCCTGGCCGCGGCAAATGCACTGAACATTGACTTCGTACCGGTTGCAGAAGAGCGTTACGACCTGATTATTCCAAAACAATTTCTTGATGATAAAAAAATCATGGCCTTGCTGGATTTAATTCGCAGCAGCAGTGAATTTACAGAGCTGGTCAACAGGCTTGGCGGATATAGTCTACGCGATTCCGGCAACATAATGTATGAACAATAAATCTTTACCAAAGAATTCTTCTTGCTCTTTTAACTGGAAAATCTATATAGTACTGAGATTATCTTTTCACTAACAATTCATCCTGAGGAGGCACCATGCCATGGCTGACAAAATTTTTCGAGTAAACATGACAGACCTTTCCACTTCCATTGAAGACGTTCCTGCAGACTGGGCCGGACATGGAGGCCGAGGCCTTACTTCAACTATTGTTGCAGCCGAAGTTCCTCCCACCTGTCATCCGCTTGGGCCCAATAATAAGCTCATCTTTGCACCGGGTCTTTTGTCCGGTACTGCTGCTGCCAACTCGGGCCGTATTTCAGCAGGCGCCAAGAGCCCGCTCACTGGCACCATCAAGGAAGCCAACTCAGGCGGCACCTCTGCCCAGCAACTTGCTAAACTTGGCTGCAAAGCACTCATCATTGAAGGACAGCCCAAAGATGACGACTGGTACTCTCTTTCCCTTACTCCTGAAGGCGTTACCATTAACAAGGAAGAAGAGCTGATCGGCAAAGGAAACTTTGATGTTGTGGAAAGTGTTGAAAAACGATTCACTGATAAAATCGGTATTCTTTCCATTGGCCAGGCCGGTGAAATGCAGATGAGTGCTGCCAATATCTCCGTGAAAGATCCTGACAGCCATGTAAGATCCCTGGGACGCGGCGGCCTTGGCGCTGTCATGGGTTCCAAAAAGATTAAATTCATAGCCCTTGATGCCCAGGGCGGCAAAGTAGATATTGCTGATCCGGATGCATTTAAGGCTGCCAATAAAACATTTGCCAAAGCTCTGGTGGACCATCCTGTCAGCCAGGCACTTGGAACCTATGGAACAAATGTACTGGTAAACATCATCAATGAAGCGGGCGGACTGCCCACCAGGAACTTCACCAAAGGACAGTTTGAAGGTCACGAGCAAATCTCCGGTGAAACCATGCACGATCTCATCGTTGAACGCGGCGGCAAGCCAAAACATGCCTGCCATCAAGGTTGCGTTATCCAGTGCTCCCAGATCTACAATGACCTGAAAGGAAAATACAAAACATCCGGTATTGAGTATGAGTCCATCTGGGCCATGGGTGCTGACTGCACCGTGGACAACCTGGATCAGATCGCTGAGATGGATCACCTGCTTGATGATATCGGAATAGATACCATTGAAACTGCGGTTGCCTTTGGTGTTGCCATGGAAGGTGGAGTTCTTGACTTCGGTGATTCAAATGAAATGATCCGAATCATGAAGGACGAGATTGCCCAAGGAACCCCCCTTGGCCGTGTGATCGGTAATGGTGCTGCAAATGTTGGCCGCACATACGGTGTCACCCGGGTGCCGGTTGTAAAAAATCAGGCAATCCCTGCCTATGATCCTCGTGCCATCAAGGGAATCGGCATCACCTATGCCACCTCCACCCAGGGCGCTGATCACACCATGGGCTACACCATTGCCACAGAAATTTTAGGTGTTGGCGGCTCTGCTGATCCTCTGTCAAAAGAGGGCCAGGTGGAACTGTCCAGAAATCTGCAGATTGCAACGGCTGCCATTGACTCAACCGGCATGTGCCTCTTCATCGCCTTTGCAGCACTTGATGACGGTACCTGTCTGCCGGCCCTTGTGGATATGCTCAATGCCCGGTTCGGCATCGGTCTCACAGCTGATGATGTGACCAACCTTGGCATGTCCATCCTCAAAACCGAGCATGCATTTAATACTGCTGCCGGATTCACCAATCTTGATGACAGACTTCCCGAGTTCTTTGAGACAGAGCCGATTCCACCTCACAACGCAGTGTGGGATTTTACCGGTGAGGAAATCGATACCTTCTGGAATTTCTAGAATTCCATGCGGGTACAAGTCAAGCTCTTTGCCTTTTTTCGTGAAGGCCGTTTTGTGAAAGAAGACAAAGAGCTTCCTGAAGGCACCACAGCAGGAGCAGTGGTGGATGATCTGAATATCGACCGGGAAGAAGTTGGCGTGCTCATGATCAACTCACGCCACTGCAAGTTTGAGACAGTGCTTCAGGAAGGCGATATTTATGCAATTTTTCCGGTAATCGGTGGTGGCTGAGCAGGACCTGAAAGAGATAATCCGTATTCTTCTGGAATGCTCTCAGGGGAATGTTCTGTCCCTTGCCGACCAGAAGGAAATTGCCGAAAAATTTGACTGCCTCTTATGTGATATTGAAAAGATTGCCCTTGAGCACTCAATTGTACCAGCCCGATTCACACGAAACAGCCTGAGTTGCCATGAGCAGCTCAGGCTGTTTCAGTCCCGGGTGGCCATCATTGGTTGCGGCGGGCTTGGCGGCAGAACGGCAGAGCTTCTCGCAAGAATTGGAATTGGCCACCTCACCCTCACAGATCCCGATATATTCTCCGAATCCAACCTGAATCGACAGATTTTTTGTAATGCTGAGACACTTGGCTACAACAAGGTTGAAGTGATTAGCAGTGAGTTACAGAAAATTAATCCTGTGCTTACAACAGACATACACATTAACACTTTTGATGCAGCCTCTGTTGCAGAAGCTGATATTGTTATCGATGGGCTGGACTCCGCAACAGCTAGAAAAGACCTGGTAAAGTTGTGTCAAAAACAGAACATTCCCATAGTTCACGGAGCAGTAAAAGAGTGGTATGGACAAATTGGCGTTGACCGGTCGGCCAACAATCTTGTCTGCAGCCTTTATCCACAGGCTACAAATTCTGCCACGGCTCCTAACGTAATGCCAATGACAGTTGCTCTCCTTGCCGCCATGCAGGCAGCCGAAGTCTGTAAATTCCTTCTGGGAAAAGGCTCACTCATTGATGAGGGTTGGTTACAATGTGATCTTCTCTTCAGCGAGTACGACCATATCAAAAACACCCTTTGTTAAACGACCAACCACCTTGTAGTACGGTATCTGCTCCAGGGTTCCATTTCTCGATCATTCCGACGGTTTTCACACCCACCGGCCTGCTGTTGGTGGGTGTGAAACCTGGTGAAAGCTGACCCATTGAATCTGAGCCACGGTAAATACCGTTGTATTGATTATGAAAAATACGGGTTAAAAACCTACTACATCATCAGCTTCCATCATCAGTTGAGCCAAATCAGGCGGGCTTTTCAATTCACCGTAGCTGAAGGTCACCAATGGTTTGTGCTGAAGGTCTACAAGTCCCCTTCCCACAGCACAGGATACGCCAATATAAACAGGCATTTTGTGGGTGTCGCAGCAAAATAACAACAGGTCTTCAAGAGGTGGCAATCCAGGTGCCTGGACATATTGATAGGCATTCTCTTTCACAAGGTATACCGAATTGTTGTAAAGCCATATCGCGACTTCCTGCCCTTTTTCTATCAATGCCTTTGCTGTTAGAAAAGGGACAGTTGCCCTGTTTGGATCTTCCGGGCCGTTGTTGACGACAAACAAGAATTTCTTTGCCACGATGTTTCCTCCTTCTGAAACGATTTAAAATAATAAAGGCTGCTTTAAAAAATTAAGATTATTCAGAGCAACCTATGAAATTTAGCTGTATCGATTATGTCTCAAAACTCTCATTAACTGCCGTTGTTGTTAGTCCTGGCAGGAAGAGCGTTTCAGCTGGTCTATTTTTCGCAAAAGTACCACAAAATTAATCCGTGCAAAAGAACAAAATACAAAAAGGACAAAATATAGCAGGGAAACAAAGTGGAATGGCGCTGGAGGAATTTCAATTAAAAAGCAGCAACCTCTTGCAGGGGTACATGATTTAGTGCAAGGCGTAACAACCAAACACTTTTATCAGTGTTTACTATAAGCTTTACGCCTTGGTATCAATTTAACTATTACTGCTTCAAACAAGATAGATTCGAAAAAAAATTAATTCAGGCACGTTACGAATCGCTTTTTTTTGGGGGCTATTGTGAGGAGTCATCATTTATGGTGACAAGCCCCTGAATACGGTCGATCTCAGCAAGGGCCTTAACGTAGATAATGTTGGTTCTGTTTTCCTGGCTCAGTGCCTGAGAGTAGGCATCCTGTGCGATAAGAACATCAAGTGTTGTTGAGCTGCCTGCTTCAAATTTTGCCTGTTCCGCTTCAAGCCGTTTAGATGTCGCCACACTGGTTTTTCTGGTGGCTTCCATGCCTTTGATCGCAAGCTTTACATCACGGACAGTGGTACGAACGGATTTTTTTACCTGAAGACGTAACAGTTTTGCATTGGTCTTTGCCTTTCTGTGGGCAGCCATGGCTTGCGTCAGCCTTCCTTTTGCAAAGGAATTTTGTAAAGGCACAGAAAAATTAAAGCCAACCTGCCATTCTGTATCAGGCTCATCCAGAGCGATGCTGAGGGCGTCTTCGTAAGCATCATCAGTTCCGCCATAGCCGAAGCTCCCAACCATGGCAAGAGATGGCCTGATATTGTCTTCCGCAACTGCTGCCTGTATTCTGGCAGCCTGGATATTCAGATCTGCAGCTTTAATATCCGGACGATTGGTCAGTGCATTCTTAAGGATGCCTTCCTGATCCAGATTGACAGGATTTGTTCGTGGCGTGTCAGTCGGGTTCAGTGGTGTGAACCAGTCCTCACTGTTCAGCAACAGTTTCAATTCATCCTCAGCCACGCCAATTGCCCGTTCAGCAACAATGAGTTTTTCTTCACGTCTGGCCACCTCTGATTGCGGCTGATAGAGTTCAATCCGGGCAAGTTTGCCAGCTTCAATTTTAAACTTTGTCTCTTCAAGAAGTTTATTGGCAAGCGCAAGAGAAAGTCGTTGCACCTCTATATCCTGCAATGCAAAAACCATATCCCAATAGGCGTTCTTCACAAGGGCTGCAAGGTCTGCTGCCTGACTGTTTACCAGATAAACAGAGGCCTCCAGTTGCTTTTGAGCAGCCTTAATCTCTGCAGTCTGTATGTCTGTTCCCCACCCTTTCAGGAGCGGTTGGCTGAACCCCACGGAAAGCTTTGTATTATAGGCAGGATCGATGAGAGTATTGTCAGCATCAGTATCGAAACGATTGTTGTTCCATCCCAGGTTCACTTCAGTACCGGTGACAAATGTTTTTTGCAGATTTCCGCTTAAATTGGCTCTGGTTTCCTCTGATGCAGCACCTGGAAATATTGGATTGACATCTTTGTTCTCAGCCCCTGCTTCTGCCGACAAAAGAGTATCAAATTTACCTTCTCCACTTTGAACTCCTCCTTCTGCAAATTTCACATCCTCCTGGCGGAGCTTGAGGTTGAGGTTGTTTTCCAGTGCCTGCTTTACAGCCAGACTCAGTGGCAAATCAATGGATTTTGTATTTTTATCATTTGCTACACCTTGCTCAGCATAAAGAATCAGAGGCAACAACAGTATCAGACTGAGGCAAAGTAAAAAATGTCGTTGCTGTATCATTACTTGTCCTCCTTCATGACTGCTTCCCCGGCAAGCCATGGATAAGGTTTCCAGTATATCTCACGAATGCGCTGCCGGGCCTTTTGCAAAACCCCGGGCATCTTTTCCAGAATATAATAAAGAGTCGGCACCACAACCAGTGTCAGGAAGGTTGCAACCACAAGACCGAAAATAACAACCACGGCCATTGATCGCCACCACTGGCTGGATTCACTGACCCATGAGATCGTCCAGGAATGAAAATCATAGGATATACCGGTAACCATGGGGATAAGGCCCAATATTGTGGTGACAGCAGTGAGTAAAACCGGACGCAGACGAGTGGCTCCGGCTGAAATCACAGCGTCTTTCAGAGCGTAGCCCCTGTCCCGCAATTTGTTGGTGTAATCGATGAGCACGATTGCATTGTTTACCACAACTCCGGCAAGAGAAATCACCCCGACGCCGGTCATGATAATACCAAATGGAGACATAAACAGGGTCAGCCCGAGAAATGCCCCTCCCAGGGAAAGGATAACCGAGGTCATGATGATAAACGGCTGGTTGATGGAGTTAAACATGCTTACCAGAATTAGAAAAATCAGCAACAGTGCAACCATGAAGGCCTTGGTGAGAAAATCCTGCGATTCCTGCTGAAACTCAAGCTCGCCGGTAAACTTGACTGTATAGCCGGGAGGAACAGGCAGGTCTTGAAGAAGTTTTGCAACCTGCTCCCGGACAACCGGGCCTGGAACTTTTGCCTCGTCAACATTGGCCTTAACAGTCACCACCCGTTCGTTGTTAATGCGGGTGATATCACCAATGGATCCACCAAAGTTTACCGTGGCAATGGTTGAGAGGGGAACCATCTGTCCGGAAGGTGTGGGCAGCATCAGTTCATGGAGAATATCTACAACTTCACGGTCTTTCTGCCGAAGCTGCACAGTGATGTCATAATCATCATCTCCTTCTCTGAAAGTAGAGACTTCAAGACCGTTGTATGCGCTTTTCAGGGCAAAGCCGATGCTGTCTGTTGTCAGCCCGAATAATGCTGCCTTCTGGCGATCAACCTGCACCTGGACCGATGGAATACCTTCAACAAAATCATCCCGCACATCCTCAACATGCGGAACCTTGGAAAGAATATCTTTGATACTTTTAGCGATTTGACCAAGTATGACAAAGTTATCTCCGGCAATTTCAATATTTATGGGAGCACCTGTGGGTGGGCCTTCTTCTTCTATGGCAATGGTAATTTTAGCACCGGGAATATCTTTCACCCTTTCCCTGATTTCAGCCACGGTTTCTTGGGATGAACGTGCCCGTTCATCAAGTTCAATGAAACGGACTCCGACATGATTCGGGGTATTTGCTGAAAAAGCAGAACCACCACCAGCCGACACCACACCCCGCATATAGACATTTTTTATATTCTTCATGTCACTTGGACCGAAATATTCTTCACCATCCGGTGTCTCATGTTTTTTGGGTGCCAATGCCATGAGTGAAGTCTTTTTGTCTTGTAACTGTGGGGATACTTTATCCTTAATTGTTGTTTGTATTCCGGCTATGGCAAATTCCACACGCTGAATAATTCTGTCGATATAATCAAGGTCAGCGCCTTCCGGAACATCCATGTTGACATAGATACCTTTGGGATCAATTTCGGGAAAGAACTCAACCGGTTTTTCAAGACCGATCACCAGGAGCCATCCCTGAATCATGAGAATCAGGACGCAGAAAGCAAGCCCGATAACAGTGAAAGGCTGTTCCAGTGAACCGTTTAAAATTCTGCTGTATCTGGTGAGAAGAAATCCTTTTATCTCCACTGGTTTTTCAACAGCTGCCATTACTTCCGTGGCACTTTTTTCTGTGTTTGATCCACCCTGTTTTACTTTCATGAACAGTGAAGCCATGGCCGGGTTGATCACCATGGCCACAAAAAGACTGGAAGTCAGGGTAACGATGAGAGTGAGCGGCAGGTAACTCATGAATTCACCCATGATTCCAGGCCAGAAGAGCATGGGAGAAAAAGCTGCAATGGTTGTAACAGTTGAGCCTATAACCGGGTAGGCAACCTCGGAGGTTGCCCGCATGGCCGCTTCATAACGACCCACGCCCTGCTCCATGAAACGATAGATATTTTCCACAATGACAATGGCATTATCAACCAGCATACCAAGTGCCAGGGTAAGGCTGAACAGAACCACCATGTTCAGGGTGATACCCATCAGGTAGAGGACGATAAAAGAAAGCAGCATGGAAAACGGTATGGCAAGGCTGACCAGCAGTGCATTGCGAATACCGAGCACAAAGAAAATAACAATGAGAACAAGCACCAGTCCTGAGAGGATATTATTCTCAAGATCGGCAACCATAAGTTCAATCTCATGGGATTTGTCCAACACTTTTGTAATTTCAGTGCCTGTTGGCCAGGTAACGCGATCTTCCGCAATTATTTTATCCACTGCATCAGAGATGGAAATAATATTCTCCCCCGATCGTTTTTTGACTGAAAGATTCACAGCAGCACGGCCATCCAGACGGGAGCGGCTGCTTTCCTCCTTAAAACCGTCTATGACCCGGGCAACATCTTTTAAGCTGAAGTTCCATCACAAAAACAGTAAACATATCCTGTAATATCAAGAAGATATTTAAAAATGAAAATGCACACTCCTGT
>DQTH01000058.1 GCA_015662865.1 Desulfocapsa sulfexigens | reverse complement strand
TCCTTGTATTAAAAAAATGCGGTCTGAGGTCGCTGCCTGGGACGATGACAGAAACAACCGCCAAACTAATGTAGATCGGCAATTCAAGACAGATGACGCTCGCATTAAGCTAAAGCGACTTTATCCGAAACTTTAAATTATACTGTGTACTAGGATCTCATGGGCCTTTTACTGTTTAGTCTCTATTCAGATAGTGTCTGCCCATAAATGGCCTCTTTCTCCTAACTCTTCGTTGCATGTGAAATTTCATCCTCGGAATATCCAACATATGCCTGCGATAAAATTTATCCTGTGCCTCGATTTAGAAGAAAAAATCTCAATTCTGGATAGACACCAATTAAGCATTAGCTGCCAACTCAAGTGCAGCACACATTTTCTGTAACTGCTCTTCACTCATTTTAATGGAAACCGGATAAACAAGGGTTCGGGACATGATATCAGCTGATCTGGGCAAAACATCAGGATCATAAACAACCCTTCGTTTTCCACCTGGCTCCTTAAATGGATATCCGGAAGATGCCAGTGTAGATCCTTTGTGGAGATGTTCCCAGCTTGGATAAAAATGCCAGGTGTTTTCACTGAAATTTATTGCAGCCACACCATTATCAGCAAGGACAGTATTCACTTTTTCACACTGGTCACTACTCTGCATCATAAAGGCAAAAAAAGTGGCCGTATCCCCTGCCTCATCAACCAGAGTTCTGAATTTCACGCCCGGAATAGCGGATGCTGCCTTGCGAAGACGACTCTTATGTTCTCTCTGGGCAGATATCATGGAATCGAGTTTTGCAAGCTGAGCAATCCCCATCGCCCCCTGAAGTTCCATCATTCGGTAATTAAAGCCAATAAAACTGCGACCTTCTCCACCACGTCCACCAGGGTTAATTACATGATCATGTCCATGATCATGATATTCGGACATGTTGCGCCACATCTTTTCATCATTGGTTATGATCATACCACCTTCACCGGTGGTCATGGTCTTCACAGAATCAAATGAAAAGGTTCCACATTGGCCAAAAGTGCCAAGATGCTGTCCATTTATTCTGCCACCAGCTGCCTGGGCAGTATCTTCCAGAACTGGAATATTATGGGATGATGCAATTTCAACAATTTCCTCTATACGTGCCATGGCTCCCAGCATGTGAACAGGAATGATACAGCGTGTCTTGTCTGTGATCTTTGTTTTCAGATCCAGGGGATCCATGTTTAAAGTTTCATCAACCTCAGTAAAAACTGGGATGGCACCAATATCCAGGATTGCTTCCCAGGTTGCGACAAAGGTAAAACCCTGTGTGATCACCTCATCACCAGGACCCACTCCTAAAGCTGCTAGAGCAACCTTCAGGGCCGCAGTTCCTGACGTTACTGCCTGGGCAAATCCGGCTCCACAGTAGTTTGCAAAATTCTTTTCAAACTGGAGAACTTTGTAAACATCATTTCTCTGGGCACCAAATTCATATCGGAAGAGAATACCTGTCTCCAGAACTTCCATGATCTCTTTTTTTTCTTCATCACCAAAAACTTCAAAGCCCGGCATTTTTCTACTCCTAACAGGTTATTTTGTGAGCATTTCTTTGATTGAGTTGTTTTCATCAAGAAGAACAATATTGGGATGGTACTTTTCTAGTTCATCGTTAGAATAAAAACCAAAAGTGACGATAATGATCAGATCCCCCACCATTCCTTTTCTTGCTGCAGCGCCGTTAAGCCCGATAATTCCGGAACCGGCTTCACCCTCAATGGCATAGGTGTCAAATCGCTCTCCATTGTTAATATTATACACTTTTACACGTTCAAAAGGGACAATGCCAACAGCATCAAGTAAATCCTTATCTATGGTAATGCTCCCTTCGTAATTAAGATCTGCTTCAGTAATGGTGGCCCTGTGCAGTTTGGCCCTGAGCATCTGACGCTCCATATCTACTACCCTTTATTATTATCTATTTTTATCGTTTTTTTATTTACACTTGAAAGGCAGGAATAAACGGCTTAACACGCTATTAATATAGAATTGTCTATTAATCGTATCCGTCCGTTTATTTTCACTGCCATAACGAGAACACTGTCTACTGAGACCTGTTTGCATGGATCTAAAGTATTCTTATCTACTATTTCTATATAGTCGATGTCACATTTCCGGTGACTTGTAACATCCTCACTGACTCGCTCGATCAGCTGTTGAACAGAAATACCCCTGTTATTCTTCACAAGAGTTTTGGCTAGCTCTATACCTTTTGACAAGGAATGGGCTGCAGCCATTTCATTATCTTTGAGGTATGTATTGCGCGAACTCATGGCCAGCCCACTGTCTTCACGAACAATTGGATGGCCAATAATTTCAATCGGAAAATCAAGATCTGCAACCATCTGTCTGATCACTGCCAGTTGCTGAAAATCTTTTTCGCCAAAGACAGCAAAATGCGGGAGAGTCTGATTGAAAAGTTTGGCAACAACGGTTGTGACACCGTCAAAATGACCAGGCCTGCTTTCTCCGCATAAACCTGATGTCAAGCCCTCAACATGAACAGTTGTGGCAAACTTTTGCGGGTACATAACACCTTTTGCAGGTGCATAGAGCAGGTCAACTCCGATTTCTTCGGCAAGTTTGCAGTCCCGATCAAGATCATATGGATAACTGTCAAGATCTTCTGCTGGGCCAAACTGCATGGGATTAACAAAAAGACTGACTATTACTTTGTCAGCTTTTTTCCTGGCCTCACGCATCAGCGAGAGATGCCCTTCATGGAACCAGCCCATGGTGGGAACCAAGCCGATTATTAGCCCTTTTGACCGGTACTGACCGGCGAGCATTTGTATTTCAGCAGGAGTTGTAACTACCTTCATTCCTGAACGCTGAGCCGAACAATTTTTTCTTTGATTATTCGAGTGGCACCAGGGTTTTGCTCTTCTCCCAGGAAACTGCCCAGATATTCTTCATAGACGGCAAGAGCTTTTTTGTTCTGCCCCTGGGCTTCAAGGACACGGGCCATTCCAAGGTACCCTTCATCTTTATATCCTTCTATTTTTTTTAGTTCATCATAAGCAGAAGTTGCTTCTTCGTAGCTTTGTCCTGCTTCTCTTGCCTGAGCAATTCCAAAAGTGAGCAAGCCGTAAATTGGGTTTTTCTCGGAAACCTGATCTCTGACCAGTAAATAGTTGGCCTCTGCTTTTTTGTAGTCTTTTTCTTTCATGGCAATATGACCAAGCTCAACAGTTGCCCATAATGCTGAAGGAGTGCCTGAAAATTCAGATACAACATGCTCTAGGGCAGTCACCTTTGCATCACCTTCTGCTTCCATGGATATGGAGAGACTGGAGGCTGCACTTTCAAGACGTTTTTTCCGGTAACTGGAATAGAGAGAAACAACCACAATAGCTGTTACAACAATGGCTGCAATAAACTGAAGAGTTCTCTTGTTATTTCTGATAAAGCGGATTGCACCCGGCGGAAGGTTCAGTTGATCCAGCACACCGCTTGGTTCAACATAGGCCTCTTGCGCCACCTGGCTCTGATTAAATGCACTCTGCTCACTCATTCTAATCTCCCTGCTCTTTTTTCTTTACCTTTATAGTGAAACCCTATACCAATTATTAACTGTGGCCTCAGGGTCCTGACTTAAAAACATATAACCCTTCAATTTACCCTATCCTGTCAACCATGTCTATTATCAAACATGCATATTAGTATCTTACAGAATGTTTTCTTGGTTTTCCCAAAGAAAATATTCTCACAAGGTACTTATACCCCCTTGTGGGGTGTTAGTACCTTGCAGATTTTTTCTTATTTTTATCAGGGAACACTCTGCTAAGACAGGTATCCGGTGAACTGAATTAGTACAGATTGAGCTGGTTTACATCTTTGCATTACACAACTTATTAGAGTAGGTCTTTTTCAGATGAAATTCACAGAAACATCCATGGTCTATTCCGTTACAAGCCTCACCAGAGAACTCAAACACTTGGTGGAGGGAAAGTTTCGATTTGTTCAGGTAAAAGGTGAGATATCAAACCTAAAGATCCCATTTTCAGGGCATTCCTACTTCACACTAAAAGATAAAGGTGCACAGCTGCGTGGTGTTTTGTTCAAAGGACAGGCACGTTACCTGTCAAAAAGGATAGAAGACGGACAGCAGGTCATATGCCATGGCCGTATATCAATCTACGAACCGCGTGGTGATTACCAACTCATTGTTGATACCGTCGACTTTCAAGGAAGTGGATTACTGCAGCAGCAATTTGAAGAGCTGAAAAGACGATTGGCTGCAGAAGGATTGTTTGCCGATGAACTGAAACAGACGTTACCGCCTTTTCCAAAGAAAATTGTCCTCCTTACATCCCCAAGCGGTGCTGCTGTACATGATTTTCTGAATATCTGGAGAAAACGCAACTTCCCCACAGATATAAAAGTTTTTCCTGTTCGTGTTCAGGGTGATCAGGCTGCTGGAGAAATTGCCACAGCCCTTGATACTGTGAACAAACAGCTTCCCGATACGGATGTTGTTATTATTTGCCGAGGTGGAGGTTCGCTTGAAGATCTCTGGGCATTTAATGAAGAAGTTCTTGCCAGAGCAATTGTACAGTCAGAAATTCCGGTTGTCTCTGCTGTTGGCCATGAGATTGACTTCAGTATCAGTGACTTTTGCTCAGATCTTCGTGCACCAACACCCACAGCAGCAGCTGAAATGGTTATTCCTGATGGAAATGAACTCAAACAGAGGATAGCCAGGTTACAGGTTTCACTGGCTGGTGAGATAAATGACATGCTCGACGGCTACCAATATCACCTTGATCAGTACCAAAGGCTGCTTGGTGATTTGCGTTATTTATTCTCCAACTCTTCAATGCGTCTAGATCATGCCTCTCT
Source organism: Desulfocapsa sulfexigens (assembly GCA_015662865.1). Lineage (GTDB taxonomy): Bacteria > Desulfobacterota > Desulfobulbia > Desulfobulbales > Desulfocapsaceae > Desulfocapsa > Desulfocapsa sulfexigens_B. Next base: position 518 of record DQTH01000058.1, on the reverse strand, counting down.
CAAGCTGTTTACAGTTATGGAAAAGAGAATTGGCACCGCTCAACTGCAATGCAATCAGATCTCTTCGAGATTGCACAATTGCTCCCCTGTCAGCAAAGTCCAGATGCAAAAACAACGATTTGACTATGCAAGAAAAAAATTCCTCTACATTTTGAAGAAAAACGTGAATGACAAAACGATATCACTTGCAAAGCAGGCAGCTTTACTCAATGCCGTAAGCCCTCTTTCAACAATGGCCAGAGGTTACTCAATTGCCAGTAAGATTGATCAACAAACAGGCAGAACCACTCTGCTTACCGACAGTAAACAGGTAAAAAAGATGGATAGAATTCAAATTCGTCTTCACCGAGGTAAAGTGGATTGCACAGTAACCCGGACCCGAGAAGATCATTAGCTTTTTGATTTTTCAGAGTCAATTTAAAATAAAAGTAACCATTCAGCGTAATTTATTTTTGAGCTTCAGATTTAATTCACAAAATTCGGCAACTCACCTTGAAACAATAACGCCAAAGCTGTTG
>DQTH01000046.1 GCA_015662865.1 Desulfocapsa sulfexigens | reverse complement strand
GATAAATTGCGGGAAATAGCCTTGTATCATACGCTTGGTAATTTACCTGTCCCTGAAATCACCCACAGATTTGTTTGAAGAGGCATATTGTTTTTATGAATGACAGAGGGGATAGAAAATCTATTTTCGGTGCTGAAATCCTCCACAGTCTCAATCTGTTCACTTTCAAAAACAAGGCCTGGAAGACCCACTCCTCTGCAAACTGTAAAATTGCCAACCAGAGATTCGGGAAATCCAAGGGTATCATAAGTAACCAGGTCTTTCTGATCATCAGAGACAAGAAACAGAGTGGTGAAGTCGAGAGTTAGAAGATCATTGAAAAGATGGAGACAATTGCGATAGATTTCATGCAGTGCTATTGGAGAGCCAAGTTTGGACGAAAAATTCGATATCTGACTGATTACATTGTGACTTTTATGGGTTTCCCTGCGAGCTTCGGCAAGTTGCTCCCTCAATAAGTTGTTTTCAAGTTTTAGCTTTTCGACTGTATCCATGATATTTTCAACAATTGAATAACGGCAACATGGGTCGCGCTGTTATTTCATTGATTTTATGGTACAAAAAAGGGAGTCTGTTCACTTGTCGTTACCTTGGCAGGTGATGATAATTATTAATCAGTCTGTTAAATGTATCAGAGAAAGCCTTCTGGTGTCAAAAGGAATTGATTTTTTGTGGAGACAGCACATTGTATCGTTTTGATGGACACTTTCATTAGTTTATTGAATTATCCATGAAAAATTGGGGAAAATGAGAAATTGCACAAGGAAAAGATCATAGTTGCCGGCTTAGTTGTTGAAGTCTGGCGAAAACCGATAAAAAATATCAACCTGGCTGTGTATAGATTGGATGGCCGGGTAAGAATCTCTGTTCCAGGTATTACAACGGATGCACGAGTCCGGCAGGCTGTCATGGATCGTATGGACTGGATAAGGCAACAGCTTGATTCCCGGCATGAGCTTCCCGAACCGATTGCCTTGAGAGCTGCAGATGGAGAAATGCATGATCTTTGGGGAAAATCCTACCCGTTGAAAGTTTTTGGCAAAAGTCGCCGCCATCATGTTCGGTTTGATCCTGTTCGCGGTATTTCTCTTCATGTTCGCTCTGGAACATCCACAAATAATCGTCTGCGTCTACTTGCTGGATGGTACCGTGAGGAAATGGAGAAACGTGTCCAGACTTTGCTGCCCATCTGGCAACACAGAGTGGGAGAAAAGGTGAATGAATTTCGAATAAAGAAGATGAAAACGAGGTGGGGAACGTGTAATATTACCGCGCGTCGTCTCTGGCTGAATCTGGAACTTGCCAGGAAGCCCGAAGAGTGCCTTGAATATATCCTCGTTCACGAACTTGTTCATCTGCTTGAACGAGGCCATAATAGTACATTTTATACACATATGGACAGATTACTGCCCCAGTGGCGCAGTGTTGACAGGCTGCTGAAACAATAGTTGTGAGGAAGATTATGTTCATTGATCTACTGCGAAAACGCAGATCCATAAGGGTTTTTCAGGATAAAGAGGTGGAGAAGGAAAAGATAGACCTGCTCATGGAAGCCATGCTTCGGGCACCATCTTCCAGAAGTTTAAATCCCTGGGAATTTGTTGTGGTTCAGAACAGGGAAACCATTAATGCACTATCCAAGGCTAAACCGCATGGCTCTGCATTTATGAAAAATGCAAAACTGGCCATTGTGATCTGTGCGGATCCAGAAAAATGTGATGTGTGGATCGAAGACTGTTCCATTGCTTCTCTTCTTCTTCATCTGCAGGCCACAGATCTTGATCTTGGCAGCTGCTGGGTGCAGATACGTCTGCGGGAACATAACGAACATATGAGTGCTGAAGAGTATGTTGCAGATATTCTGGGCTTGAAAGAGGGAATGGTGGTGGAGGCCATTATTGCCATTGGCTATCCGGCTAAAGAAAGTACAGGACATCCTGAATCTTCACTGTTAAAAGATCGGGTCAGTTTTGAACGTTACGGTGAAAAAGGATAACAGCAATGGATATCGGTCATTTCCGACGTGAATATTTAAGAGGTGGTTTGGAACAGGGGGATCTGCTGGACAACCCTGTTGATCAGTTTAGTCTGTGGTTTGATCAGGCTAGAGATACGGATATCCCTGACCCTAATGCCATGGTTCTAGCAACAGTCAGCAGCGATGGCAGACCCAGCCAGCGTACTGTTTTGTTAAAGTATTTCGATGAAGACGGTTTTGTCTTTTTTACGAACAAGGAAAGTCGTAAAGCGCGCGAGATGAAAGGAAATCCCGGCGTGAATCTGCATTTTGTCTGGCTGGAACTGGAAAGACAAATCAGTATCGCAGGAATTGCCGCTCCCATAACAACCAAAGAATCAGCCCGGTATTTTATGAGCCGTCCACGAAACTCACAGATTGCCGCCTGGGTATCCAATCAGAGCAGCATGATTTCTTCACGTGCTCTTTTGATACAGAAATTTAAGGAAATGAAACATAAATTTTCCCAGGGTGATGTTCCCCTGCCATCTTTTTGGGGGGGCTATCGGGTGAAGCCTTCTTCCATTGAATTCTGGCAGGGGCGTGAGAACCGCCTTCATGACCGTTTTCTTTATACCCGTAGAGACGGTATATGGCAGACTGAACGGCTTGCTCCATAAGCTAGCCTTATGTATGTTTGGTGTTTCCGTCGGTCAGTCAGGATGTGCAGTGGATTTTTTTCGTATGGATTGCCTTGAGGAGCTTATAAACGTTTTCCTTTAACTTTCCTTCCATTGCTGCCGCAACAATATAAAAGCGGCACGGAAAAAGTGATTTTTGTTTATCGATGGCCAGATCCTCACTCATGCCGTCAACTAATTCAAGGGAAGGATTGTCCTGTCCAGTGGTTTCGCTGATAGCCTTTTTGATCTGATCTACTTCATTCAGATGAGTCATTAAAAGCCGAATTACGGGGATGCCTTTTGCTGTCTCCGGGGCAGATGTCTCCTCATAAGACACTGTGAAATGACCGTGGTCTAGCAGGATCAAGCGCAGGAGTGCTTCCATTCCGCGGTAATTTCCCTGACGGGCAGAGATAATTATTTCACCCTCAACCGTGATCTCTCCATCCATGTCGGTAAATTCAATTTTTCCTTTTTTGGCAGATTGGCTGATATTTTGAATGAGATCGCCGAAACCAATCTTTTCGATATCTCCGCTGAGGGCTGAATCCTTTGAAGGACGATTCTTTTTTCTACGCAGAATTGCCTTGATTCTGGCAACCAACTCAGCACCGTTAAAGGGTTTGGTCACGTAGTCATCAGCTCCGAGATTAAGCCCCTTTATTTTAAGATATTGCCGGTCGAGACTGGTGAGAAAAAGCACTGGTATCTCGGCTGTCTCAGGATTGTTTCGCAGGAGCTCAATGGTTTGGAAACCATTGACTTCTGGCATGTTGATGTCGAGCAGAATCAGGGAAACAGTATTGTTTTTCAACTCGGCCAATCCTTCATTACTGCTGTTTGCATGACGACAGGAAAAGCCTGCAACACTGAGATACACTTCAAGAATTTCGTGCTGGGCCGGGTCGTCATCTATGATTAAAATTGTATGCTTACTCATTGTTTTGCTCATTGTTCTTTACAGGGATCTGCACCATGAAGCAGCTTCCTCCGTTTTTTCGGTTGCGGGCGGAAACTTTTCCTCCATGCAAGGTGATAATGTTCTTGACGATATACAGTCCAAGGCCGGATCCTTCAGGGCGTACGTCAAAATTCGTGCGTCCCATGTAGTAGCGATCAAATATATTCACTATTTCTTCTTCATTTATCCCTTTGCCGCGATCGCAGATCTCAACGTTTATCTCATTTTTTTCCTGATTGTAACGAACGTCAATATTTTTATGCGGTGGAGAAAATTTTACAGCGTTTGACAGAAGGTTAGAAAAGACCTGATCCATGCGGACCTGGTCCAACAAAACAGGAGATGGTACTCCTTCAATCGTAAGTTCAATGGTGATATTTTTTGCACCGGCAACGTGTTCCCGGGTTGCAATACAGTCTCTTATAAGAAGATCCAGCCGCTTTGGTTTAAATTCCAGATCAATGGTTCCGGATTCAATGCGGTATAGATCCAGTAGTTTATTTATGAAAGTAAGCTGCTTCTGTCCCTCCTCCTCGATACGCTTTATGTAATGGATTTTCTTTTCTTCTTCCATGGTGGGGAAATATTCTTCGAGAAGGTTTGCATATCCTATAATGGCGGCCAGAGGCGATTTGAGATCGTGTGAAGTAACAGCAATCATGTCACTTTTCAGCTGGTTCATTCGTATCAGATCACGATTCTGGCTTTCGAGCTGCTGCTCATTTTCCTTTAAGATTCTGGCCGTCTGCATTCTTGCCAGTTCACTCCCGGCAAGGGACTGCAATACTTTTACAATCGCCTGAATGCTTTTTGAGCGAATAATTTCTTTATCATTCATGGCCACCAGGACGCCAATAATGCTTCCATTCTGGCTTCTCAGGGGCAGACCCCAGTATGATTCTATCTTTTCTTCATGCAGAAATTGATCGAGTGGGAAGGTTTCCTGTACACGCTCGGACAAGAAAATTTCACCATCCTGAATGATTTTCCTACATGGACAATCTGCAAGGTAGTATTTTTCTTTATCCCGAAATTCGTTTTGCTGCTGGAAAGAAATCGGCTGTATACCACTTCCTTCATCGGTCAGCTCTCCAACCATCACAATTCCGGCTTTTGTGATCGTTGCAAGCTGCTGGAGGAGAGATCTGAAAAAGAACTCTCCTGTCAGACCGGAGATGTTATGAACGATGAGTTGAAGGGCGTGGTCACGGTGGAACATTTCCTGTTCCATTTTCTTTCTTGCGGTAATGTCGCGTAATCTGCAGAGATATGTCAGCTGGTGGTTTTCAATTCCCAGAAGCCGTTCAAGGGTGACCTGTACAGCATAGGATTCCCCACAGCCATTGACCATGGAGAATTCTTCAGACCAGATATCTTCATTGACTATCGTCATAAATCGACGGAAAGAAAATAACTGGGCCTTGGAAAGGAAAGGAGAGAACAGCCCTTCCAGCTCTTTTTTGATGAGACCCTGCCGTGGAAAGCCGAGAAGTTCTACCGCCCTTTCATTGACATCTTTGACAATGGCCTTCTGATCAAGAAGGAGCTCCGCTTCAGGTGTTTTTCGAAAATGCTGGTAGAAGAGGGAGTATTTTCTCGTGAAAAGGGGAGCCTCATTAACCCCTCTGTAAAGGATCTCATAGCCATATTTCTGCCGTATGAATATGAGTTCAAGTGTTGTTCCCTGTTTTGATGGCAATGAAAATGTGACTGACTGCCCATCCTTTAGTTTTGAGAGGGATTTTTGGGTGTCCCGGACCCCGGAATCTTCAACGATATCAAAGAAATTTTCACAAACAGAACTTTTGGCAAGAGTGCAGATCGGTTCCGCATTTTCCATAAAGGAAAAATCAGATGAAATCCTGGCAAGTGTCCACTGGCGCGGAGAAAAAGTTTTTTCAGAAGAATCTTCCTGTTTCTCCTGGTCGCCTTCTGTCTCTTGAGAGAGGCTGTCAAAAGGGTCGGAGATGAAAAATGCATGGACGTTTTTAACATCACGCATCCACGAAATATTTCGTGGCCCCCATACTTCCAGAATAGGAATGGCTTTGTCGAGCAGTTCTGAGGAAAATATTTTTCTCCGCCCTTTTTCCAGTTCATTTAAGGCATGCTGATGCCCCATGCGGCGTTCACCACTGATTTCACCGGCCAGGATATCATAATGATCACAGATGCAGATAATCTGGGCGACTAAAGGAATTTCATTTACCTTGAGACCATTTGGAAATCCTGTTCCATCCATGTGTTCATGATGGGCTGCAATGGCCGGGGCAACATGTGTGAGAGCGTCAATTGTGGAGACCATGTCAGCCGATACCACTGGATGTTGCCGATACAATGAAGATTCTTTGGAAAGTACAGACGGATCATTCCTCAGTTCCTGTGCTGAGACAGAATGGAGCCCGATGTCGTGGAGAAGTCCTGCCCACAGAGCCTGGATTGGATCCACATCAGGAGAAGGAATGGTTTTGGCTATGCGGTAGCAGTAAAAGGCAACTCTGTTGGCATGAAACTCTCTTCCAGCCCTTTCACAGTCCGGTACCTGGGCTGTTAGCCAGAGAAGCTGGGTGATGAGTTCATGGACAGATATAGACTCAATCTCCAGCGAGTCGATTTCAACACTTGAGCAGATTGTTTCTTGCGAAGTTACTTTTGTGAGAAGCTCAAGACTTTCCGGGGTGGAGAATATCTGTTTTGCAGCTTCAACGATTACAGGTGATACGCTGGTCGCTGACTGTTTGTTTAAGAATCTTCGTATCTCCTGGAGCGTTGCCCGGGGATAGCTGCGGATAAAGATATCGAGAAGATCGGCAAGATGCAGGATACCACTTTCTGAGGTGATGTTATGTTTGGATTTCCCTTCAGGAAAACCTGTGCCATCGTATTTTTCATGGTGATCAGCAACCCATCCTGCAAGTGGCTGAAAAGGAGGGAAACTGTTCAGGATACTGGCACCACGGGCCGAATGCTGCCGTGATTCCATATCCTGAAATCCATCAAGGGCATGATGGAGAATATGCTTGTCGAGACTTACTCCTCCTATGTCGTGTAATAATCCTGCAATGAAAAGTTGGCCGGATTTATCATGGTTTAGCTGTCTGGCAATGGCCTGGGAAAGCTCGGCAACCCGCAGTCCATGGGAAAGGTTGCTTCCCTGATCCAGATCCAGAATTTTTGAAAGGAGGCAGACTATTTCCAGAAAGATATCATGTTTGTCGGGCGAATTTTGCATATGATTTCTCGTTGACTCTATTACGTTGCCTATTGAACCAGAGTAATACCGCTTTCTTCCGATTTGTCTGAAAGTTCCTTTAAATGGGCCCGCTGAACGGATGCCACAAGTGCCTCGATTGTCGCAGCCAAAGCACGTGATGATAAATCAAACTTTACACCAAAACGATATTGAATTCCTTTTTTTTTACGAATCTTGGAAATGTGGCGAATAGTGGCATCCACTTTCACCTTTAATTCGCCGTCCAGGGTGCCGTGGATAGTGCAGACTTCGTCTTCATGAAACAGGCATTGTTCTTCTTTTTTTATTTTGATGGCCATTCCGTTAACACTGATGTCAATGGGCCTGGTTTGAATGTCCGGACGGTGTTTGTTCCGCTTCACAAGAACAGTAAAGGCCATGTTCGCAGGAACTTTTGCCCGAAATGCTCTTCCTCCTTTGACCTGTCTGCCTATAACCGGGAATGCAAGACGCAGTACAGGTATTTCCCGAACCATGGCCAGTTCCTGGAAAAACGTGCCAAATTCTATGGCACTGCTGGCAGTGAAAAAACGGAACATAACCTTCTTTGAATCTCGAATATGGAGGTTGCCCATTCCCGGTTCAAGGGGAAGACAAATGATATGGCTCAACAGCTTAAGATAGTCTCCGGTTGTGTAATCCGGTTCTTTCAGTATCTTTTCTCCGTCTTCCTCTAACTTTTCAAGATCGGGAAGGTCATCGTAAATTCTGCTGAAATAAATTCTGGTCATACCATCGAGTTCTACCTCAAGTACTTTGTCGTCCAGCAGAGCGGTTTGGAGATATGTGAGCATGTTACCGGGTTTAATCATCAGGTCACCTGACTCCAAGCCATCCTCAACTACCTGATAAGTATAGGTGTAGGCATCTTCAGGAAAAAAGAGCGCAAGTTTCTTTTGTATACCTTTTAGAAGGATTGCCTTTTTATCATCATTAGCCATTGAAAATTCCCGGTTACAGGTGGTCTCCCCCCTGATTAATCAAAATATTCCTTTTTAAACAGTTCTTCAGCAGCAAGGGATCCCGCCAGAATGAGTTCGTCAGTCTTTGTAAGAGGCTGGGTTGGATCAGGATTTGTGATAAAGCGACCGTCACTCTTCATCGCCAGTACACTGCATTGGGTTTTCTCGCGTATCTTCAACTCAGTCATGGTTTTACCGACAAAAGTTTCCGGAGTTGCTACTCCAAAGACCTGCAGTGCATCGGAAAAAAAAGATACATTGGAGGGATGGAGTATGTTCATGATAGAAGTTGCACCCATGGATGCTGAAGAATCTACGAGGTCTGCGCCGGCTCTGTGCAGTTTGGGAATAGTGTGCTCTTTTGTTGCTCTGCTGACTATCTGGATATCCGGGCGCAATTGACGACAGTAGAAAGATAGATAGATATTCATTGCGTCACTATGGGTGGTAATGAGCACTGAGCGTGCGTTGTCAATTCCAGCTTTTTTAAGAGTATTGATATCTGCGGCGTCACCATGAATAAGATTCCGGTTAACAGCTTCTGTTTCGCTCTGTTTTTCTACGACCATGTATGTAATGTCGTTGCTGTCCAGAAACTTTGCAGCAGCCGTTCCCACTCTGCCACCACCAAGAACCAGGACTCTTGGGTCTGGAAGTGGTACGGGTTCCGGCTTTGTCAGCAGTTCTCCTGCACGAGTCAGTTCTTCCAGGGTTCCTGCAAGAATAAGAATATTGGTTGACATGAGCTTGATGTCCGGGGCAGGGGGAAGGATTTCTCCCTTTTCCAGCAGGCCGATAACTGTAATGCCCAGATTGTTTCTTAGTCGTGCCTCTGCAAGTGTTTGTCCTGTAAGATCAGTGTCCCGGACAGGAAATTCGCCAACGTGCAGTTCTTCAAATCGGCCGATAATATTGGTGGTGGTAAAAGGCATGGTCTGCTCAGCCATGTTAATGCCAAGCATTTTCATGAATTGAAAAACGTGGGTGTTGCCAGGGAAATGGAGAATATCAAGTGAATGCTCATTGTCAACACTGCAGGCGATTGGGACACTGCTGCTGATTTCCCGCACAGTGAATGAGATGTTCGTGTTTAACAGGTCATCAGCGGTGGTGACAACAAGAGCTGCCTTGTCCACCTGCATTTTTTCATATGTTTCCGGAGCATCAATTTCCCCAAGGACTATGTTATAACCTCCGTCTTGTATTTCAGATGCTGTCTGGTGATCACTGCAGACAAAGTAGTAGTCGAAGAGGTGTTTTTTTAATCTTTCCACCAGGTTCCTGGTCAGGGAATCAAAAGTTGTCAGAATGACATGGTTCTCAGTTGTTTCAGGGAGCGCTCGGGGGGTTCTCAATTCGTTTTGAGCCTCAAGCCAGGGTGCCCAGAAAAATTGAATAAAAGCAAAAGGCAGCATAATGAGGAGTAAAACAACTCCTGAGATCAGGACAAGCAGAGTAAACAACAGGCCAAAATCGGTGTGAAAAGTTATATCTCCAAATCCTAGAGTGGACATGACTGTGAGTGTCCAGTAAAATCCGGTTATCCAGCTGTAATCTCTCCCTTCATACACCATGAGCAGGTGAAAGCTAACACTGTAGAGTGTTATGATGAGGGCCAGAAACAAAACAAAACGAGCTAAAAGAAGCACGTTTTTTTTTGCTTTTTTGTTTTTCGCAAAAAGGAGAATCTGCAGCAGGAACAGTTTCATATAAAGAAATTTACTCCATGTAAAATAACGGACACCCGCTATTCAGGTTGTTCAGCAGCTGTTTATACTATTAAAGCATTTATTATGCCTTAAGGCCAATTACATTTTTCAGTGGTGTTAAGGGAGAACCATGTGTTTGAGTAGACAGGGATTACCCCGGAAATCATATCCACATTTTGGATATTATTTTTCTGGTTGTCGATGTTGTTGTCTGAAATAGACCATTCGCCATTGATCCCCCTTATTTTGTTAGAAATAATTGTATATTATCAGGATTTTTCGTAATATACAAATAGATACGGAATTTTTCCAGGGTATGTGTATACCGTCAGTTTTCTGTCCCATTCTGTTAACCATTTGGTGAAATTGTAAAAATCATGCAGCAGACTATTCTTATTGTAGAAGATTCACCTGTCAACCAGGAATTGCTGAGCCGGATACTCACTAAAACTCACTATAGAGTTCTGGTCGCAGGCTCAGGCGAAGCAGCCCTTGAGCAGACCGAGACGGTTCTTCCGGATTTGATTGTTCTGGATATTATGCTGCCGGGGATGGATGGCTATGCCATCTGCAGACAATTAAAAAACGATGCCAGGACTAAAGATATTCCGATTATATTTATCAGTTCTCTTGATGCGACAGAAGATAAAGTGGGTGCTTTTGAGGCAGGGGGTGTTGATTATATCACCAAGCCTTTTCATCCAGGGGAAGTGCTGGCCAGGATTCACACACATTTGCAGATATGTTGCCTCCAGCATGAGCTTGAGGAAAAAAATCAGCAGTTGAGGGCAGAGAAACAGAAGTCCGAAAATCTGCTGCGCAATGTTCTTCCCGAACGTGTCGGCAGGGAGTTGCTTGCCACCGGCTGCTGTGCGCCTCAACTTTTTACAGATACAACAGTCTGTTTTGCTGATATTGTTGATTTTACTGTTGCTTCTTCAGCACTGGCCCCTGAAGTCATAATTCATGAGCTCAACGAAATATTTACAGCCTTTGACCGGATATCACTGGAATATAAATGTGAAAGGATGAAAACCATCGGCGATGCATATCTTTTTGCCTGCGGGGTTCCGGAGCCTGATTCCAACCATGCGGCCAATGTCGCCCGGGCATCCATGGAAATGATCGAATTCTTGGAAAATCGGAACCATAATTCCGAATATTGCTGGGATATTCGTGTCGGTATCAACAGTGGTCCTCTGGTTGGCGGTGTTGTAGGCACAGAGAAGTATCTGTATGATATTTTTGGAGATACAGTGAATATTGCCGCCCGAATGGAAGAATTAGCCAGCCCCATGCGGCCAAATGTATCAAGTACAAGTTATGATCTTTTGAAAGATAACTTCCATTTTTCAGAAGGAACTGATGTTGAAATGAAAGGCAAAGGGAAGCAGATTATATATACCTTGCTTCGCAGTTTGTAACATAACAGGTGGAATGTTTACCCGAAATGTGCCCAGTATCCTTTGGCAGCCATGACAAAAAAACGCTATTTTCATATTGTTCTTCTCCTTCTTGTCGTTATTTCAGTCGGGCTACTGCATACATTCACTCCTGCTGACAAACTTGTCCTCCATGATTTTTATCGTCGGGTCAGTTATTTTCCTATTGTTGTAGCCGCTATTTTGTATGGTATCCGAGGTGGCGTATTTCTTGCGGCCTGCACCTCTGTTGCCTTTATTCCTCATCTTTATCATTTTTATCATCTGGGTCCCAGTGCCTATCTTGCTGAACTTCCGGAGATTGTACTCTATTTTGGTGCTGGTGTTGTGACCGGAGCCATTGCCGGACGTGAAAAAATGCTCCGGAGAAAGTATCAGGCTCTGTCCCGTCAGCTTGAAAGATCATACAAAAAACTTCACAAACAGGCCGTTACACTGGTTGAAGCAGAAGAACAGTTGCATGCAAGCCAGAAGCTTTCCGCCTTGGGCCAGCTTTCCGCCTCCCTTGCCCATGAGGTGAAAAATCCTCTGGCTGCCATCCGGGGATCTGTGGAAATCCTTGCTGATGAGTTTCCACCAGATCACCCGAAACATGAGTTCAGCGAAATTTTGTTAAAAGAAACCAGCCGCCTGTCCGCAACGGTTGAAGAGGTGCTTCGCTATTCTAGAAAACAGCAGCCGCAGTTACATACGCCTCGTCTTGAATCCCTGCCCCAGGTGATCGAACGGGTGCGGATTCTGCTCGATAATAATTTTAAAAGAAAGAACCTGACACTCATCATAAACTTGGATGAACAGGCAGATCAAATCCGTGTTGATGGTGACAGAATGGCACAGGTTTTTATCAATCTTTTGCTGAACAGCTGCGAATCAATGGAGCGAAACGGGACTGTTGAGGTAAAAAGCAGACAGGACAATACACATTTCGAGATTCTTTTTACTGATGACGGACCAGGTCTCGGGGAAGAAGATAAAAAGAAAATTTTTACCGCTTTTTACTCAACAAAAAAAGATGGAACCGGTCTGGGACTTGCCATTTCAAGCAGAATTGTCGAGATGTACGGAGGCATAATCCGTGTTGAAACTCCCAAGAGCGGCTCCGGCGTATGTTTCATTGTTTCCCTGCCAAAATCACAGGAGGGTATTTTGTGAAAACCATTCTACTCATTGATGATGATGCCAGCCTCCTGCGGGTGACGGAATATAATCTGAGTCAGGCCGGATTTGTTGTTCTTGCCGCCGCATCAGGGAAAAAGGGGCTTGGGCTGTTTCGGGAAAAAAAACCTGATGTGGTGGTAACGGATGTACAGCTTGGCGATATGGATGGTCTTGAAGTCCTAAAGGAGATTAAAGAAAAACAGCCTGATGTACCTGTGATCGTGATTACTGCCTTTGGTTCCATTGAGCTTGCTGTTCGGGCCATGCACCTTGGCGCCTTTACTTTTATCGCAAAACCCTTTGATCGGGACGCACTGCGCCTCTCCTGCAAGAAGGCTCTCGAGATGCTCAGCCTTCGCAGGCGCACCAGAAATCTCACCGAGGAAGTCGGGCGGCTTACCGGTGTGGCCGGTATGGAGACTGCAAATACCGCCATGGCGGAACTTCTGCAGACTGCCGTAAAAGTGGCTGAATCCACTGCCACGGTTCTTATCACCGGAGAATCGGGAACAGGGAAAGAAGTGCTGGCGAGACTGATTCATCATCACAGTCCCCGGCGAAAAGAATCTTTTATTGGTGTGAACTGTGCTGCCATTGCCGAGAACCTCATTGAATCCGAGCTGTTTGGCCATGTGAAGGGGGCTTTTACCGGTGCCATTAAAGATCATCGAGGTCGATTCCAGCGTGCTGACGGCGGGACTCTTTTTCTTGATGAGATAGGGGGGCTGCAGCCGGATATGCAGGTGAAATTTTTACGAGTTCTCCTGGAACAAAGGGTGGAACCAGTGGGAGGCCAGCAGGAGGAAGAGGTTGATGTACGTATCATTGCTGCGAGCAACCGTAACCTGCAGGAGGCTACAGCCCAGGGAGATTTCCGTGAAGATCTCTATTACCGGCTGTCTGTTATTCCTCTGCACCTGCCACCATTACGAGAGCGCAAGGAAGACATCCCGGCTCTGGTAAAACTGTTTTTGAAAAAACATGACGCACCAGCCGAAGTGACATTCAGTGCTGAAGGTCTGCTGAAACTCCAGGAATATGACTGGCCCGGCAATATCAGGGAGTTGCAGAATGTGGTTTGAGAGGCATCAGCCTCCGTTCAGGGCCTGAAATTTCAGCAGATGATATTCTGCTCTCCACCAATGGGAAACAGATGTTAACAGGGGATTTTCAGTTGCCCGCAGAAGGGATATCCCTTGAAGATGTTGAAAAATCTTTAATCCGGCAGGCTCTTGATCTGGCCGGTGGTAATCGCTCCAAGGCTGCCAGGCTTCTGCAGGTTCCCCGTCATGTGTTGATCTATAGACTGGAGAAATTCAGTATCAGTCAGTAAGTCACAAACTTGAAGAATATTCTTTAATCGACTGAAGAATATTCTTTAATTTCTTTTGCTTTATCCTATCCACATCTCCTTAGACATTTTTTTTATCTCATAAATATTAAATTGTTATCTTGTCATTTGTCGTATTTCGTAATTCCGGCACAGGAACTGCTATTGCCTTCAGGGAATTGAAATTGATTTTAAGATCAGCTCACTCAACTGTGTACCGGAAAAATGAAAAAACAGATTTTCTATTCTTTTTTAGTGTTAGCTCTGGCTGGGATCAATCCAGGCTTTTCTTCAGCAGAAGATGATGTAAGCCTTTCCAGCTATCTTTCCCAGGCCATTCAAAGCAACGATGCCCTGCAAAGAGCCAGGGCGGAATTTCGGATAAGTACAGCAAAAAACCGCCAAACAGGTGTTCTTCCTGACCCGAAACTGACAGTTCAATATTATCTGGAACCAGTAGAAACACGTACCGGCCCGCAAAATGCTGCCATCGGGATCAGCCAGGCTCTGCCATGGTTTAACAAACTTTCCCTGCAGCGCAGCCTGAGTGATCATGATGTGGCCATAGCAGGTGCCAGGCTTGCTGCCGTTGAACTTGATGTTGCCAGGCAGGTCAAGGAAGCCTACATAGAATACGGATTTCTGGGGCGTTCTCAACAGACCATCAAGGATAATCTTGAATTACTGCGATATCTGGAAGGCGTGGCCAGAAGCCGTTATGTTAGCGGCAAAACAACATTTTTCGATGTTTTGGAAATCCAGATTGAACTCGCAAAATCCGAAGAAAAAGCGCTAGCCCTCACCGATCAGGCCACGCCTCTTCGGGTGCATATCAATAACCTGCTTGGTACTGAGCCGGAACGTGTTCGTGCCATGCCCTCTGTTCAGCAGCAGGTTGTTTTGAGCCTGGATGAAGATGCGATTCATACGGCAGCTCTGCAAAATGCTCCTCTTCTTCAGGCTGCCAGGCAGCGCATCGCCAAGGCAAGAACAGGAAAAGAGCTGGCTGAAAAAGATTTTTATCCAGATTTCAACTTTTCCATAAAGACAATTCTTACCGGTTCAGCAGAATTTGGAGACCCGCCTGACAGTGGTGATGATCCCATCATCGCCGGTATTACCTTGAATTTACCTGTTTTTAGGGGTCGTCGCCATGGCAAGGTCGCAGAACAGGTGGCAAAGATCAGTTCCGCCAGGTTTTCCAAACAGCAGGAGACACGTTCTCTGACTGCTGAAATAGAGCGGAGCCTTTATTCCTACAGGGAAGCCCAGCGTAAATTTTCCCTTTACCGGGATGATCTGCTGCCAAAAATAAAGCAGCAGCTGGAAGTTGCCGTCAATGGTTTTCAGAGTGGTGAAACCACGATTCTTGAACTCATCGATGCTGAAAAGAGCCTGCTCACCTTTGAACTGGCAGAAAGTCGTGCTGCAGCAGATCGGGCGCTGGCTGTTGCCAGGCTAGAGTCTCAGGCAGGAGTCGTGCTGGGGAAATGGAATTAAGGATAACACCTGACTCTGTGAGCGGCGAGTGATTTTTTCGGACCTGATTGTATCAAATTTTATTCTGCTAACTCAACAAGTTGAATTAGAAAAAATCACAAAGCTGTCATGGATTCAGGTAACAGTAAACGATTCATTAACCCGACAACAGGGCTCAATAGCTTGTTGTTACAATAAAAAAAAATAAAAAATGAAGATTTATTTCATGTCTGATTTGAAAAACAAAAAGTTCGGCTTATTAAGCCTATGTTTCTTTCTGTTCTTTTTTGCTGCTGGTATTGCTTTTGCCGCGGAACAAACCACCTGTCCTGTGATGGGCGGTACCATCGATAAAAAATTGTATGCGGATTACAAGGGCGAGCGGGTCTACTTCTGCTGCATGGCCTGTCCGCCACAATTTGCAAAGGATCCGGAGAAATTCATCAATAAACTGAAGGGAATGGGCCAGGAGCCAGAAAAAATTGGAACAAACAACCAGGGATGATATTATGCAGGCTCTCTCTTTTCGTTTTTTTGCCCTCCTCTTCTGTTTTCTCCTGCTGCCGACCTCTGGTGTGTTTGCCGCAAATTCAGATGCTGACCATGATCACGCCGGAGAAACAATCTGGACCTGTTCCATGCATCCGCAGATACAACTGCCGGAATCCGGACAGTGTCCCATCTGTTTCATGGATCTTATTGAGGTGCAGAAAGAAATCACTGCAAACAGGGCGAGCCTGCGTCAGATATCCTTTGACAGCCGTGCCCGTAAATTAGCTGAAGTTGAAGTGCAGGAAGTTCGTCACGGGAATGCTCAGACGGAAATCAGAATGGTTGGCAAGGTGGATTATGATGAAACCAGGGTGGGAACCATTACCTCCTGGGTGAATGGCAGAATTGATAAGCTGTTTGTTGATTATACTGGTTCACGTGTCAAACGCGGCCAGCCCATGGTCAAGGTCTATTCACCTGAACTGCTCACCGCCCAGGCAGAGCTTATTCAGGCCTCTGTGGCCCTGAAACGTTCCGAGGAATCCGGCAATGAGATTATAAGAAAAACTGCTGGAAGAACTCTTGCTGCAAGCAGGGAAAAACTGCGCCTGCTGGGACTTGGCAACAAGCAGCTGCAGGCCATTGAAAAGCAGGGGAAACCCACTGATCACATAACCTTAACCGCACCTCTCAGCGGCATTGTCATTAAAAAGGATGTCAACGAGGGAATGTATGTGAAAACAGGCAGTCCCATCTACACCCTGGCGGATCTTGACCGGGTCTGGGTTGTGCTTGAAGCCTATGAATCTGACCTTCAGTCCATCACCCTTGATCAGCGAATCCATTTCACAGTTGAGTCCTATCCGGGAACTGCCTTCCAGGGTGAGGTCGCATACATTGATCCACTGGTGAATACTTCCACAAGGACAGTACGGATCCGTTTAAATGTCGACAATAAAGAAGCAAAACTAAAACCAGGTATGTTTGTCAGGGCAGTGTCTTCCGTTGCAGCAGTTACTGATCCGGAAAACACACCCTTGCTCATTCCCGTCTCTGCACCTCTGATTACCGGTAAAAGGGCTCTGGTTTATGTCCAGCTTCCTGATCAGCCTGGTGTTTATGTCGGGCGCGAGGTGGTATTGGGTGCCAGACAGGGTGATTTCTACCAGGTAAAAAGTGGACTCAGCGAGGGAGAACTTGTGGTGACCAGAGGTGATTTCAAGATCGATTCCGCCATCCAGCTCCAGGCCCGTCCATCCATGATGAATCCCTATCTGGAAGAAACAGGGGATGCTGATACAAGCTATCCTTCTCTTTTTCTCTCACGGCTTAATCTGCTCAACCAGAATTTCGGTGATTATTCAAAGGAAGTTCATGGCACAGATAAAGAGAAACTGGCAGCATCCCTTGAGAAGTTTAAGCTTACCCTTGCCTCCATTAATGGAGAAGGACTGGAGGAGGATGACCGTCTGAGCTGGCAGGAACTTTCAATGCTTCTTGGCAGTGACATTGTTCTGCTCAGGGAAGCTGAAAACAGTGAAGAGACAGAACTTCTGTATACACTATTTTCTGAACATTTTTATCAGCTTCGTCGTCATTTTGATCTGAATGATGTGGCTGCGACACGTCTTGGTTCAACGGAACTGAAACAGGAAATTGATACTCTTATAAACGGCTACCTGGAGCTGCAGCAACTTCTTGCCGGCGATAAATTTGAAGCAGCCAGAGAAAAGAGTGGAGCCCTTGTTTCCAGAGCAGACACCGTAGCAGCATCTCTACAGGAAACAGGAGAGGAACTGGCATCCAGCCTGGCTGTCAGTCTCAGTGAAGATATGCTGCACCTTACCTCCGCCGGGTCTCTTGCTGAAATTCGAACAGTTTTCTACCCCCTGAGCCAGACCCTTGCCAGGATTGTGGAAACCTTTGGTTCCGCAGGCGAAACACCGCTCTATATCCAGTTCTGTCCCATGGCTTTTGATAACAAGGGTGCCACCTGGCTGGCCGCACCAGAGGAGATCAAGAATCCTTACTTTGGTGCCATGATGCTGCAGTGTGGCGAAGTCCGGAAACGGATCATCCAATGATATCCCGGGAGCGTTTCATTCAGTCTTGTCAGGTTCTTTGTAAATAGCTCAAAAATGTACGGGCAGACTCAGAAGGGAAATATGAAGCGTTCCTGAATCATCAGCACAACTAAACAGTTTCAAAATATTATGACTACTCCCGACCAGCAGCTTCCTCCGGCAACATCCCTTGTCGGCTCAATCATACGTTTTTGTCTCCTCCATAAGGTGGTGATCGCACTCGTCCTGCTGGCCACTGCTGGATGGGGAGTAATGGTTGCACCTTTTGATTTTCACATCGAAGGCCTGCCGCGGGATCCAGTCCCTGTGGACGCCATTCCTGATATTGGTGAAAACCAGCAGATAGTATTCACCAAATGGCCGGGCCGGTCTCCTCAGGATGTGGAAGATCAGGTTACCTATCCCCTCACGGTTTCACTGCTTGGTCTGCCTGGCGTGAAAACCGTGCGCAGTTATTCCATGTTCGGGTTCTCCTCCATCTACGTGATTTTTGATGACTCAGTAGAGTTCTACTGGTCACGCTCAAGGCTTCTTGAAAAACTCGCCAGTTTACCGCAGGGAACCCTGCCCCCTGATACGCGGCCCACCCTTGGTCCCGATGCCACAGGGCTTGGACAGATTTTCTGGTATACACTTGAAGGCCGTACTCCTGACGGAGAACCGGCGGGTGGCTGGGATCTTGCCGAGCTTCGTTCCATCCAGGACTGGTATGTACGCTATGGGCTGATGGGAGTGGCAGGTATTTCAGAGGTTGCGTCGGTGGGCGGTTTTGTCAAAGAGTATCAGATTGATGTGGATCCCGATGCCATGCATGACAAGGGTGTCAGCCTTGCTGAAGTTTTTGCCGCGGTCAAGCAGTCCAATATTGATGTTGGTGCCCGTACCATTGAGATCAACCGTGTTGAGTATGTGATTCGCGGCATCGGTTTTGTGAAGAGCCTTGGTGATCTTGAAAAGGCTGTTATCAAGGCTGTTAACAATATACCCATCCGCGTTTCTGACGTGGCCACTGTTACCCTGGGCCCGGCACTGCGGCGCGGAGTGCTTGACAAGGCGGGAGCCGAGACCGTGGGAGGCGTTGCCGTGGTTCGCTATGGTGATAATCCTCTTGCCGCCATTGAGCGCATCAAGGAGAAAATAGCGGAAATAAGCCCCGGCCTGCCAAGTAAAACCCTTGCTGACGGCACAGTGAGCAAAGTGACCATCGTGCCGTTTTATGACCGCTCCGGGCTCATCAATGAAACACTAGGTACCTTAAAAACAGCCCTTGGCCAGGAAATACTGATCACCATCATCGTGCTGCTGGTCACAGTCATGCATTTTAAGAGTTCTCTTCTTGTTTCAGCACTGCTGCCCCTTGCGGTATTGATGTCCTTTATCGGCATGAAGGTTTTTGGCGTGGATGCCAATGTGGTTGCCCTGTCGGGCATTGCCATTGCAATTGGTACCATTGTGGACATGGGCATCATCATCTGTGAAAATATTCTCACGAAACTTGATACTGCCGATCCTGACGAGCCCACTCTGGCAATCATTTACAGGGCCTCAACAGAAGTCGGTAGCGCAGTACTTACTGCTGTTGCCACTACCATTGTCAGTTTTCTGCCGGTATTTACCATGCAGGCAGCTGAAGGGAAACTGTTCAAGCCCCTTGCCTACACAAAGACTTTTGCCCTTATCGCCTCAGTGGTGATTGCCCTGACAGTTCTTCCACCCCTTGCCCATCTTCTATTTTCAAGGGCCAGGGCAAAGGGAGGCAAACGACCCGGATTGATACAGTTTGTCATGCCTGCACTCCTGATTATTGCAGGTGTTGTACTGGCCTGGAAAGTTCATGTTTTCGGGCTGATTCTGGTCGGATTTGGTCTGTATCGTTTTGTTCTCAAATGGTTACCACGCAAAATCATGCTTGTACTGGGCAAAGTGGAAAGCTGGATCTCCATAGTGATTATAACACTGCTTCTTGCCCATAACTGGCAGCCTCTGGGAGTGGAAAAGGGAGCGTTGTATAATATTCTTTTTGTGGCCCTGCTGGTGGGTGGTGTTCTCGGCTCGTTTCAGCTTTTTCAGTATTTTTATCCACGAATGCTTGCCTGGTGCCTTCGCTATAAGGCAGTCTTTTTGATGTTTCCCCTTCTGGTAACAATTGGGGGTGCCATGGTCTGGCTTGGTGTACCACGTCTCGCGGGCTGGATGCCTGCTGCTGTTTTGCACAGTAAACCCATGGTGATTCTTGCACATAGCTTTCCAGGGCTCGGCAGAGAATTTATGCCGCCCCTTGATGAAGGATCATTTCTCTATATGCCGACAACCATGCCCCATGCCGGGCTTTCAGAAGTTCAGGAAGTGCTGGCAAGGCAGGACAGGGAAATAACTGCCATTGCCGAGGTTGAATCAGCAGTGGGAAAACTTGGCAGGGCGGAAACCCCGCTTGATCCTGCTCCATTGTCCATGATTGAGACCATAATCAACTATCATCCCGAGTATCTGCTGAATAAACAGGGCGAGCGCCTTCGTTTTGCCCACCGTACAGACAGGAAGGATTATTTCAGAAATCCTGACGGACTACCGGTGAAGGCTGTGGACGGCATACCCTACCTGGTACAGGGACGTTTTGAGCGTGATAAAGATGGCCGGCTGATTCCTGATGCAAACGGCAAGCCGTTCAGGATATGGCGGCCTGCGCTTAATCCTGATTTGAATCCCGGCCGTGAACCATGGCCCGGGATTTATGATCCTGATGATATCTGGAACGAGATCATAACGGCAGCTGAAATTCCGGGTGTAACCTCAGCGCCAAAACTGCAGCCCATTGCCACCCGTATCGTGATGCTGCAGACAGGAATGCGTGCTCCCATGGGCATAAAGATCAAAGGACCGGATCTTGAAACCATCGAACAAGTTGGTCTGCAGATGGAACGTCTGGTCAAACAGGTTCCATCTGTGGCACCGCTCACGGTTCTTGCCGACAGGGTGGTTGGGAAGCCCTACCTTGAGATTATTATAGATCGTGAAGCCATTGCCCGGTACGGCATTCAGCTGGGCAAGGTGCAGGAAGTAATTGCAGTGGCGGTGGGCGGCAAAATGATCACCACCACTGTGGAGGGCAGGGAACGATATCCGGTTCGGGTGCGTTATCTGCGTGAACGCAGGGATTCCATTGAAGCTTTGAAACGAATCCTGGTGACAGCTCCGGCCGGAGAACAGATTCCATTGATTCAGCTGGCAGATATCCGTTATACACGTGGTCCGCAGATGATCAAGAGCGAAGATACTTTTCTCACCGCCTATGTCCTTTTTGATAAGAAAAAAGGGCATGCCGAAGTGGATGTGGTGGAGGAGACAAAACAGTTTCTGGCAGAAAAGATCGAATCCGGAGAGCTGCAGCTTCCGGCCGGAATATCATACACCTTTGCCGGAAACTATGAGAACCAGATCAGGGCGCAGAAACGTCTCAGTTTTATCCTGCCCTTAGCCTTATTTGTGATCATGATCATTCTCTACCTGCAGTTTAAGTCCATGAGTACCACCATAATGGTATTTTCCGCAATTCTGGTTGCCTGGTCAGGCGGATTCCTGATGATCTGGCTCTACGGGCAGGAATGGTTCATGAATTTCTCATTGTTTGACACGGATATGCGCGAACTGTTTCAGGTGCATACTATTAATCTGTCTGTAGCTATCTGGGTTGGGTTCCTGGCCCTTTTCGGCATTGCAACCGACGATGGGGTGCTCATGGCAACCTATCTTGACAAATCCCGTCTGGATTTTAAAGGCAGTTCAAAACAGGAAATAAGGAAGATGGTGTTGCACGGTGCGGAACGCCGCATACGCCCGGCCCTCATGACATCGGCCACCACCATTCTTGCCCTTGTCCCGATTCTCACTTCAAGTGGTCGGGGATCGGATATCATGGTCCCAATGGCCATTCCATCTTTTGGCGGTATGATTATTGCGCTGCTTACTGTTTTTGTTGTCCCGGTCCTGTACTGCTGGGTGGAGGAAATGAAGACAAGGTGAAAGGTTTCTGATAGTTGCCACTGTAGATGTAATCATGCATTTTATCAGTTTCGAACTGCTTTTGTGATAGAAAACCGGTCAAATAATACGATGGAATAAATAATACTGACCCTTAATGATAAGTTTCAGATAAAGAGTCACCTGTACCTATGGTCTCAGTCGCCTCCATCACTTCTGAACCAATAAGTTCTTCCAGAGGCAATACTTTCTGTTTGTTTTTCTGGAGAGTGGAAAAAAGTGTGTCGATCTCTATTTTCCACTCTTTTAATAAAATCGCAGGTTCTGGTGCAATGTCGTGGAGAAGAATGATGTCGTTTGGTTTGAGTCTACGGAGAATTCGTTCTGCCAGATTTGAAATTTTCCTGTTTCCATGATCAAAGGCCCTGCAACTGAAGGTTACAGCCATTAATCCTTCTTCAAATAATACTGATTTTAAGCGCGGATTGGTTATTCCGGCCGGAGGTCTGAAAACCAGGGGACGTACTCCTGATTCAGCCAGAATTTTCTGTGTTTTTACTATGTCCTGTCTCAAATTCTTTTTGTTTCTCAGCATCAACAGAGAGTCATGTCGCCATGAATGATTACCAATGGTGTGGCCGTCGGCAACAATGTCTGTGATGAGATGGGGATACTTTTCCGCTTTGTTTCCTATGACAAAAAAAGTTGCTTTGTAGTTATATTTTTTGAGCAATTGCAGAAGGACAGGTGTTGAAGATGGGGATGGGCCATCATCGAATGTGAGGGCCACTGCTTTACTTCCGGTTTTGCCAGCACTTATTACGGGTAGAAAGAATCCCCACTGTGGAAAAAATGGCGCAATGAAGCAGAGAGTGAGAAAAAAGAGCAGCGGCAAGGGGGCAGATGCCGGGGCATTGAAAAGAAGGAAAAGTGCCAGGGCAAATGAAACTGCAGCAAGCTTCTCAGCCTGTGAGACTGTTGAGCCAGGGGGGTTAGCCATGATTATGGCTCTTTGCCTGTTGTTGGACGCAATGAACCATTAGTTGAAACAGGCCTCAATGATATCCTGGCCCAACTGTTTCAGTGCAGCTACTACCTCCGGGCTGTCCTCTGCACTGTTGATACCAATGCTGTTCGGAGTGGCATCCGAGCCATATATCATTTTGATCGCAGATGCTCCGCACTGGCCGTCTTCTCCACAGGAGACACAAGGCAGGTTGTCTGGGACTGATACGCTGCCAATAAAATTCATTCCCTCTTCAAGCATATAGTTTCTGATAGCACTCAACCCGGTTTCATAGGCATCAGGCATGCCGGGAATCCCCTGTGGAATCGCACTGGTGACGATAGCCCCTCCGGGTTTGCCGCTCATCAGGGCATGAAGATGGTGAAGGGGGTAGAGGCGTTCCAAAAATATTTTTGTGCGGCTGTCGATGGATGAGTACGGGGTGAAACCAGCAACAATCAGTGCGTCGGCTTTGTATACTTTTTCCGTCAGGAGAATGCCATCATCCTTAAGAATACATCTGTTGGTTGTTTTGCAGCCAAGGCATGCCGTACATGGCTCGATATTCAGCTTGCTGAGTTTGACGAATTCAGTTTTAACTCCGGTTGCTGCCAGAGCTATTTTCAGGGCGCGATCAGTGTTGCTGTTTTTTATGGGAGATCCGGATACACCAATTACTTTCATACAGTTTTCCTTGTTTGATGGATTCGTAGATAAGCGTAGACTTCGAAAACTCTTCATCTTCTTCGTTGCTGAAAAAAATGTATTATTTCAACCTACCTTAGTACGCAGAAATAATACATTTTTTGTACCCAAAGGGCATAAACGCGCTTCGAATATGAAGTTTTTTACAAATCTATCCTTTTTGTGTCTGTTGAAAAATGTGGACTAAAGTGAGTTGTTTTATCGTTTTACACGGCCAAGAAGCCATACGAGTTCTTTGTTTGTGTCGCTAATTTTTTTTAATTCAACATGAAATCCTGCTTTAGCCATGAGGTCACCCATTGCATCAATGGTGCGGTAATATGCCTGGCTCCCTGCGTGTTGTGTCCTGAAATCTTCAAGTTTCCAGGACCATGAGGGCGCAGTGTCAGGTCGGATGACAAAGCGGGCAAGGAGCAGCCCATTATTGTTCATGACCTGAAAACAGTTAGCAAAAAGCGAACGCACACTATTGTTATCAAGATAATGGAGCATGTCAAGGAGCAGTACCAAATCCGGTGGATTGGGCAGTATCGGCAGATCGGGAGCTGCATCTTTCAGAATTTCCCCTCTTTTTTCCATGGCAAGGGTTGCAACCCGTACTCGTTCAGGATTCGGATCAACTCCCAAAACAGTTGAATTTGGCAAATATTCCAGGCACCAGCAGCCTGGGACACCATATCCGCAGCCGATATCAAGTACTGTCTTAATTCGTTCTCTGTCCTGTTTGAGCAGTGTGGATAAATCTGTAAACATGGGATCAGTCTGCAGTTTGAAGCGGGCAAACATGCGCGGATACGCTTCAATGAGCTGGTATCTGTCCCGAACCCGTGCTGCAATGGCTGGATCAGTCCCGTTCTTTCGAGAAGGTTTCCGTGTGAAATAAAAATTCAGCAGTGGAGGCAGCAATAAAAACGCGCCCAACAGGGAATATCCAATTCCCAGCAGAGATGTGATCCCAATGGATCGCAGAAGAGAGTGGTCGGCCAGACAGAGAATGCCGAAGCCGATAATTGTCGATGCCCCAGCCATGAAAACAGCCATTCGCACAAGAGTGAAGGATGGGTGAGCGGGATCGCGGTAACGCTGGTGTGCCCGCACAAAGAAAATGGAATAATCAATACCCATGCCCAGGATTACGATGGAGAGCATTAAGCCCGGAATGTCCAGAGGGTGGCCGATAAGTTTCATGGTCCCCAGTGTACAGATATAAGAAAAGAGCGGGGGCAGAAGGGTGATGAGTGTGAGTTGCCAGCTGGCAAAAAAGAGGAGAAGCAGCAGAGCAATGCTCACTGCAATTATGGCAAGCATTGTTGCAAAGCTGTTAAACAGTATATCGGCAAGTTGACTGGAAAAATATGGGCTGTCAAAGATTTTCCCGTCGGTGCCATAGTGATCATAAAAGCTCTGGCTATCGTAATTTTCTCCTGGCCGGATATTGATAAACTGGATCAGTTTTCCGTCTTTTTCTGAGATTCCCATGAGTTTCTGGAACTTTGCCGGAAGATTGGTGTCCTGTGGAGTGTAAGAAGAGGTAAATAATTCAAGAAACTGGTCAAAGCTTTCAGCAGTAAAACCCAGCTCAATGCTCTTTTTTCCTAGTTGATCGCTGAGTTGTGCAACTCTTTTACTGTCCCAGAATTCTTTCCAGTCCATAAAGTTTTTTGCGGCCAGTTTTCTGCCTGGAAAAATCATGGATGGCACAAAGGCAGATTCTATTATTTTAGATGCAGTGTCTGCCTCAATTTTTTTCAAGACCTGGTCATTTTTCTGCTGGAGAGCATCCGTCGAATCTTCTGAAATCATCAGAACTGTCTTATTACTGATATTGCCCCAGACTTTAGTGAAGAGCGTGTCGGCAGCAAGGGTTTCTTTACTCACACTGTTCATACTTTCCAAGTCGACATGAAAATCAGGCTGGCCCGAGAAGAGCATGATGCATGCAAACAGTGCAGCCGTAATTCCGCCGATTTTCCCGGTATTGTACAGCTTGTCCACCATTCCCTGCAGAGGCAGTTTGCGCTTTTTCAGAGAAGGTTCCATGGATGGTGTAATGCGGGGAAAGATAAAGTGAACAAATAAAAAGGAAAAGAATACACCCATGGCTGCGAATTGACCCAGTTGGACAAATATGGGGAATCCGCTGAAACTGAGGGTAAGGAATGCTCCGCAGGTGGTGAGAACTGCGAGAATGCCAATGGCCCGGATTTCCCGGGAGGCATCTTTGCCACGTGTTTTTTGCGGGCGATCAAGAAAGAGTAGATACGCAATACCGTGATCAACGGTAATGGAGATGATAGCACCTCCAAATCCAAGAACCATGATGGAAATGGATGAATGGAAAAGCGAAAAAAGAAACAAAGAAACAGCGCTTCCTGCAAGGGCAGGTAATAGGGCAAACAGGCCCAGTAAGGGGCGCGGGAAGGCAAAGAAAAGCAGCAGACCGATACCAATTGTTGAGAGAAGCAGGGCCATGTTAACGTCATGGCGGATGATGCTCTCATTGTCCAGTGCTGCCCGATAGGCACCAACCGGAGTAAGAGTGACGCTGATCCCATCCGGATGGTAAAGACTTGTAAGCTCCTCAGAAACACTATTTAATAATGCTGTGATCTGTTTTGCTGAAGCTGTATTTGTCCCTGCATTATTCGGGCGGGCAGTTACCAGGATATGACGATTGTCGGCCGAGAATATGAATCCTTTGTACATTCCGGTTCCTGCAACCGGTGCAAGCATGGCCATTCTGGCCATTACCGGTTCCATGAAACCCAGTGGATCACTTGTGATAAATTTGCTCTGTCCGATACCTTCGAGGCTGCTCAAATTCCTGATGATATTTTCAAAACGCTGGTTAATAAATGATTCTTCAAGACGTGGTGCAATATCCTGTTCCAGTTCCTGAGCAGAAAAAAGGACGGGTAGATTTGCGGTAACAAAAAGAGCAAGATCAGGAATCAGGCTGGAGATCTTATCTGTTCCCACTTCAGAAAACAGATTGCTGGCACACAGCCGTTTCTTAACAATGGTGCCACATTCCACCAGAATATCAGGATCATCTTTATCAAGAGTAATATCCACTGCAATCTGGTCATGGATCGGATGGTTTGAGAATATTTCCAGGGCATCACTGATAACTGTTTCACCGGATGGCAGAGAGCGTACAATATCAGTGTCAATATTCAGACGTAGTATTCCTGTAACGGCAGTTGCAATAATCAGGATAGTAACGGTGATGAGGACGCGATAATTAAACAAATTTACCTGTTGTATCCCGTTGCCGGGGAGATGTGTTGAGAGGTGAGTGTCTTTGTCAGTTATCCGGCATAATCTAACATATTTAAGAGAGAAAAGAAAAGGGGCAGGAGGGTGGGCGGCGAGTGATTTACCATTGAACATGGAAATCCATTGTTAGCACTGTAATGTCCTGTGGTTGAGCCAAAAAAATCATAAGGCTGTCACGGATTCAGGCTGATAAAAAAAGGAGCCTGGAGAAAAATTCTCCAGGCTCCGGGTGGTACAGGTTCCTGCTACTTACTAGTTAAAAGTATGGCAGGTAGCACATGCGATCTGTTTCTTTACATGTTTTTTATGGATTGTCTGAGGATCATTCTCAGATTTGTAGTCATGACAGCTGGCACAAAGCTGGTTGCGGTTTGATGTGAGTCCGCTTGGTGGTGCTGTATGACAGGAAGAACAGTCAATGGATTTTTTCTCAATATGCGTTGTATGCATATCTTCCCAATCCATGTTTTTTTCACCATGACAGAGAGAACACATATTGGCGCTTGGGAACTCGTGGTAGCCAAGGGCAGCAAATGGGACCATCTTACTGTTGTCAGGTGTCTGACCGCTTCCATCATGACATGATGAACAGCTTGGAGCATTGGACTTAGGCTCAACACCGTGAGTGATCAGCATTTCTGCATAGGCATCAACCATGGTGTAATTACCACTGAGACCCATATCCTGCATACCACCCTGAACAGCATCATCAAAGTTACCGGTCATGAACATTTTCATGATCTGCGGTCCAATGATCTGTCCGCTCTCATGAAGAGGAATGTTAGTGAGATGACGCTTGATGGGAACGATTTTTGACTTGCCGTCAAAGATTGATCCATTGGCTTTGGCCATTCCATACGTTCCATCTGCATCAGGAGTGATGGTCTCACCAAGGTTGTACACATAAGATGTACCGTCAAACCATGTGTAGTCAGGTTTCACATTGGCCTGTTTTATCTCATGGCCGACAAAACCACCCTGTCCACTACAAAATGCGGGATTCCAGTGAGGAGACAGCCAGTCACGGGACATTTCCGTGGCTCCACCCTTTCCAAACTCGCGGATATGACAAACCTGACAGCTTACCTGACCAGCCGCATGGCGGTTAATAGTGCTGTCTTTATGGGGTTGTTCGGTATGACATGCTTTACATGTGGGTGCCACTGCTTCAGTCTGTCGCAGATCGATTCCACGACCACCGACTTTATGTCCTCCCTCTGTGGCATGACATGCCTGACAGGAGAGATCCGCTCCGGCAGGAGACATATGAACATCTTCTGCAAAGGTGGGGTTCGCACTGTTCAATCCGAGATCCCCGCGTTTGGTCCAGTCTCCACCACCAGCTTTTGCATGGCATCGAAGACAGGATTGTCTGGTGGGCAGATGGACACTTCTTGCCAGACCAACCATTGTGGTTCCTGCAGGCATTGCATCAAAATCAGGAACTGTTGTGTAGTTGCCCTCAGCATCCTGGGCACCAAAGACATAGGTCTTGGTTTCACCGAGAACATTGATAACAGTTTCAGTATTGTTGGGATCAGTAACTGTTTTTCGTTTGTATACGTCACTGTGACACATCAGACAATCTACATCATTGATGCCTGGTGCATGGGGAGCATTTCCATCAGCACGAACGTGACAGCTAAAACAGGCACCGGCTGAAGACATGGCGTAAGTACAGAAGGTGTTGATACCTTTCTTTGCTTTACCTAAAGATTCGCCATTGGTGTTAGAGAGTTTTGGTGTTGCTCCGGACCACTGCATATGAAGGCTGTTCAGCATTTCCTGAGCAGAGTTTTCATGGCAGGCGATACATGTTGATGGGCCATCATAAGCGGTGATACCTTCATGACCGTTGGTGGGAGGAGGATCAACCGGACAGCTCATATCAGTACCTGAGCAGTTCTGGTCAATACCGTCGTCACATATTTCAGTGGCACCCGGGTTAACACTGCTGTCACTGTCATCGCAGTCATTGCCGCCACAGGCAGCATCAGTGTATCCGTCACCATCATTATCAGGGCAGGTTGGAGGATCGATGGGACAGGCCAGATCAGCCCCTGAGCAATTCTGGTCAATACCGTCATCGCATATTTCAGTGGCACCCGGATTAATACTGCTGTCACTGTCATCACAGTCATTGCCGCCACAGGCAGCATCAGTGTATCCGTCACCATCATTATCAGGACAGGTTGGAGGGTCTACAGAGCAGGCCAGATCAGCCCCTGAGCAATTCTGGTCAATACCGTCATCGCATATTTCAGTGGCACCCGGATTAATACTACTGTCATTGTCATTACAGTCATTACCGCCACAGGCAGCATCAGTGTATCCGTCACCATCATTATCAGGACAGGTTGGAGGATCTACAGGACAGGCCAAGTCCGCACCTGAACAGTCCTGATCAATACCGTCTTCGCATATTTCAGAAGCACCTGGATTGATGCTGCTGTTATTGTCATCGCAGTCATTGCCACCGCAGCCGGCATCGGTGTAACCGTCGCCATCACTGTCCGGGCAGACTGGAGGTGGAGGCGGTCCACCGGCCTCAACAACAAGAAGGTCTACTTTTTGCTTTTCATCATCCTCATCAGTGTAGAGTTTGCATTTCACCTGCCATTTTCCAGTTTCTTCATAACTGGGCACAGTGTAGTTGAGGGTGAAAGTGGTGGCGTTTACACGGGTCATTGTTGCATCATCAAGGATTTTATCTCCTTCCGCATTTTTGATGTCAACTTCACCATATACCAATTCATCAGCAAAGTTGGATCCGGTTGCAGTGATGGTAACAGTGTTACCAAGTGAAACTGGAATTGGGCTGAGATGGATTGCAACTTCAGGCTTACCATTGTTGTCGTTATCAGGTGGTGGAACTGTTCCATCGCCTGCAATGACCTTCATTTCTATTTTTTTACCTTTATCTTTTTTCCTGGTAAACAGTTTGCATTCTACTTTCCATTTGCCCGTGTCTTCATTACCTGGAATGGTGTATTTGAAAGTAAAGGTTTCACTGTTGACCTTGGTCATTTTCGCGTCTTTAAGAATCTTGTCACCATGACCATTTTTGATGTCGACCTCGCCGTAGAGCAAGGCGTCTTTAAACCCTGACCCGATAGCAGTGATTGTGACCATGCCGCCCTGCGAAACCGGCGTTGGGCTCAATTTCACTGCAACGTGTCCATCACCAGCGAAAAGCAAGGACGGGGCAACACACATCAGCATGACAACTGCTGTTGTTACCAACTGTTTGCAAATTTGTTTCATTTTTCTTTCTCCTGAAAAATAAATGGGATATGAGTTCAACTTGAACCCGGTTATAGGTTGGACCAGTTTTCTGTCCAGAGAAACAATGCAAGCGACGTACCATGAAGTGGTGTCGTGTTCAGGTTTACTGTTTTATCGCTATAACAAAAGCTTGTTTGTCTTGAGGTGCCTGACAAGAATTGCCAGCCATTGTTGTTTGTGTCCGAGTTGGTTATCTGGCCAGGAAGGGATGGCCATATGGCCATTTGGCAGTAGAGAAATCAGAAAAGATAGATTTATCGGTTTAGGCCATGTTTTTTTAGTTTATAGCGAAATGTGTCATATTTCATGTGCAGGAGGATTGCAGCTTGTTTCTGGTTATTTCCAGATAGTTCCATGGCTTGCGCGACCAGGCTTTTTTCAAGTTCTTCTGCATCAATCCCTTCGGGTGGGAGAATGAAGTTTCCGGCAGATTGGAGTATGGAACCATGTTTGCCTGTCAGGCTGATCTCGGGCGGAAGATGACGAGGTTCTACCATGGCTGGATGTTTGAGGACCACCAGTCTTTCTATGATATTTTTCAGTTCTCTTACATTACCGGGCCACTCGTAGGCAAGCATCAGCTTTTGGCTTTTTTTGCTGAATCCCTTGATGGCACTTCGCTTATAACGGTGATTGTATTCTTTCAGGAAATATTCAGCCAGCGGCATGATATCTTCCTGGCGTTCACGTAGCGGAGAAACGTGCAGGAGAAAGGTGTTTAGACGATAAAAAAGATCCAGGCGAAAGGTACCGTTTTCCACCTCCTTAGGAATGTCTTTATTGGTTGTGGCAATCACCGTTACTGAAACAGGAATTTCCTCATGACCGCCAACCCGACGGATACTTCTTTCTTCAAGCACACGAAGAAGTTTACTCTGCAGTTCCACCTTCATCTCTGCAATTTCATCAAGGAGCAGGCATCCACCATCAGCCAGCTCAAAAAGCCCTTTCTTGTCATGTTGGGCATCGGTAAAGGTTCCTTTGGCATGCCCAAAGAGTTCTGCTTCAAGAAGAGACTCCGGGAGAGCCGCACAGTTAATCCGGATGAGTGGGGCCTGGCTTTCTTTGCTCAAAAGCCGGTGGAGCTGGCTGGCAATGAGTTCTTTGCCGGTTCCGCTTTCTCCGGTGAGCAGCACACTGTCCACTCCTGCGATGGCAAGTGCATTTATTTGAGAGATAAGTTCAAGGGTCGGAGGCGCATTCCCTATAATCTCTTTCTGAGTTCGTTCTTTGCACTGTTTGCGGAAATAGCTGACCTCATCCCTCAGTTTTTCTTTTTCAAGGATGCCGGCCAGTACCATGAGCACTTCATCAATATTGAATGGTTTAGTGAGATAATCTATGGCTCCAAGTTTCATGGCCTTGACTGATGTCTCTGCCGAGTCATCGGCTGTAAGCATAATAACCTGAGTTTTCATCCCCTGCTCCTTGATATCAGAAAGAATATCAAGACCGCTTTTTCCAGGAAGCTTAATGTCAAGCATGGCGATATCCGGTGACCAGGAAACGATTATATCAAGAATATTCTCCGGTGTGTTTTCGTAGCGTACCTTGTGACCAGCCTTTTTCAGTGCTCGAACCAACATGGATCCGATGAGTTCATCATCTTCAACTACTAGTATTCGGCCTGTTACTTGCATTATTGATTTTCCTTGGCAATGGGGAGAGTGATGGTGAAAATTGCTCCACCTTCAGGACGATTGGCAGCTGTGA
The DNA here is from genome assembly GCA_015662865.1 of Desulfocapsa sulfexigens. Classification (GTDB taxonomy): domain Bacteria; phylum Desulfobacterota; class Desulfobulbia; order Desulfobulbales; family Desulfocapsaceae; genus Desulfocapsa; species Desulfocapsa sulfexigens_B. Next base: position 929 of record DQTH01000046.1, on the reverse strand, counting down.
TAGTACCACCGTGCAGATTAATTAATGTTTTACAGGTGGCAAGTCCCAATCCTGAACCTTTGGCTTTAGTTGTGAAAAACGGGGTGAAAATATCATCAATGGCCTCCTGATCAATTCCCGGGCCACTGTCAGCGACACAGAGTTGAACATCTGTTTCCGTCCACGATACAGTAATAAAAATAGTTCCACCATCCACCATTGCCGATCCGGCATTGATGAAGAGATTGAGCAGCACCTGGTTGAGCTGATTGGGATCAATTCGGACGTCAGGTGGCTGTATGGTTTTATCCCAATCAATCTTCATCTCTTTTGTGATCACTCCGGGAGTGAATCGGAGGCTTCTTTCAATAACATCATTGATGTTCACATTGGTAAATTGAGGTGGTTTGGGACGGGCAAATTCCAGCATATTGCTGAGCAGGCTGTCGATCAGGTTGACTTCTTTTACTACCTGACGAAGGATTTTTTGATCTGCTTCAGACACGCCTGATTCATCGGCAAGAACATCCATGGCAACCTTTATTCCAGCCAGAGGGTTTCTCACCTCATGCACAAGAGTGGTCGCAATTTTTCCGCAGGTTGCAAGCTGTTCACTGCGCTGCAGTTGTTTCATCTGATCCTGCAGTGATGCGGCCATGTCATTAAAAGATTCTGCCAGGATACCGAATTCATGTTTCAGGCCGGAAACCCTTGAATCAAGATCACCATTTTCAATTTTTTCAGTGGCGCTAAGAAGACTCTGCAGTGGTTTGGTGAAGCATCGCATGAGAAAAATCGAGGCAACCATCATGATGAGCAGACCGCTGATAACAATGAGGTAAATAAAACCCTTACTTTTTATGGTGAGTGATCGAACAATTCGCGTTTCAGCTGCCAGCTGACTGGATGATTTCTTAAAGAGCGACTGGGCGTATGCGTATAACTCCTGG
>DQTH01000005.1 GCA_015662865.1 Desulfocapsa sulfexigens | reverse complement strand
GGGTATATGACCCTGGCAGCAGTTCTCGCGACCCGGGAAATTGGAGAGAATATTTCAAGTGGAGAGCCTGGAGTTTTCATGCATGGCCCTACTTTTATGGCCAATCCCCTGGCCTGTGCTGTGGCTGATGCTTCAGTGAACCTGCTGTTGGGTTCCAACTGGCAAAATCAGGTGAACGGGCTTGAGTATGGGCTTGAACAGGGGCTTGCTCCCTGTCGTGACCTGCCGGCTGTTGCCGATGTCCGGGTTTTAGGCGCCATTGGAGTGGTGGAAATGAAAGAGCCTGTTAATATGGAAAGAATTCAGCCCGCCTTTGTAGAGAAAGGCGTCTGGGTGCGTCCATTTGGCCGGCTGGTGTATGTGATGCCGCCGTATTGTATGAAGAAAAAAGATCTTTGTTCTTTGACTGGTGCCATCTACGAGGTTTTGGAAGAGGAACAGCAGTTGTGATTTCCCGTTACGGAAAAAAACTTCAGATGCTGGAAAGCAAAGGACGTCTGAGAAGTCTGCATCCTTTTGAAAAGAGTAGCAGCGGCAAAGTAGAGCACAACGGCCGTACTCTATTAAATTTAAGTTCAAACGATTATCTGGGGCTTGGGCAGGATATCGTGCTGCGCAAGCGTTTTTACCAGGGACTTGAAGATGGTAGTTCTGAATTCTTTGGATTGGCGGCTGCTTCATCGAGACTGCTCACCGGAGACAGTCCGCTTGCCCATGATCTTGAGCATGACCTGGCAGCAGCATACAACGCAGAAGCTGTTCTTCTTTTTAATTCCGGTTATCACGCAAATATCGGCATTCTGCCCGCCCTTTACGGTAAGGGTGATCTGATTCTTTCCGACAAACTCAACCACGCATCCATCCATGACGGGCTCGGTCTCAGCCGTGCTGAACACAAACGATTTTCACATTGTGACTATGATCAGTTAGAAAGCCTGTTAAACAAATATCGAAACCGTTTTGACCAGGTTGTGATTGTCTCAGAATCAGTTTTTAGCATGGATGGGGATGTCGCGGATATTACACGTCTTGTTGAGATTAAAAAAGAATTTCATGCAAAACTGTATCTTGATGAGGCTCATGGAGTCGGCCTGTATGGGGAAAATGGTCTTGGAATGGCTGAAGAACTAGGTTTGATACAGGAAATTGACTTTCTCGTGGGAACTTTTGGTAAAGCACTGGCTTCCATTGGGGCTTTTATCTGCTGCAGCAGAGAGATACGTGATTATTTGATAAACCACAGCAGATCATTTATTTTTACAACCGGACTGCCTCCCGTGACTCTGAACTGGAACCGTTTTGTTTTTCAGCACATGCTGGGCATGAAAGAACAGAGACAGCATCTAAAAAATATTTCCAGTAGGTTACGTCTGGCACTGATTGAAAAAAAAATCAAGACTGGAGGCAGTACCAATATTGTACCTGTTCTGATTGGCGAAGACAGCGCTGCTGTTGCGCAGGCAAAGGCCATGCAGGATAACGGGTTTTTGATTCTGCCGGTTCGCCCGCCTTCCATTCCTGAAGGGACTGCGCGGTTTCGCCTTTCTCTCTGTGCCAACATGCAATGGCAGGATTTACAGGAACTTCCCGGCCTGCTTGATGCTTTAACTGATGGAGCACATGGTGAGAAGTAAGTGGCTGCACAGAAAGGAGAACAGGAAGCTGATTCTTTTCTGCAACGGCTGGGGAATGGATGCTAATCCTTTTGTTCCTCTAGAAAGCCATGAGTGGAACGTGCTTATGTTTTATGATTATACAGATCTTGTGTCTAATCCAAGCCTGAATAGTTTATTTGAGGACTACAGGGAAATAGTTTTGATTGGCTGGTCCATGGGAGTATGGGCTGGCCAGCAGCTTTTTGCCCCGTACCGTGGGAAGTTGAAATTGGCATTGGCGGTAAATGGAACGCTTTGTCCAGTTAATGATCAATACGGAATTCCTATGGATGTTGTCCGGGCTACAATAGAAAACTTTAACGAACAGCAGCGCAGGAAGTTTTACCATCGTATGTGCAGGGAGCAGAATAGCTTTCGTCTGTTTCAGAAGAATCAACCGGCACGGAGTGTCGACAGCCAAAAGAGAGAATTGGAGCATCTTTTAAAAATAGTTGACTGCAAGCAACAAACTGAGCCGGTTTATAACTGTGTTCTTGTTGGCGATCATGATTATATAATGCCCACTGCAAATCAACTCGACTTCTGGCCCAAAAAAATCATCAGGCAGGTTAACGGTTACCATTTTCTGTTTTATGCTTATCAGTCTTGGGATGAAATTGTTTTGGAAGCTGAAGAGAGTGTGAATGGTTCTGGATCTTGATAAAGAAAAAATAGCCCGTTGTTTTCGCAGAAGTCTGCCAACCTACGATGATGCAGCACTTGTTCAAAACAAATTGGCAGTGAGGCTTCTGGAGTCTGTTGATATTATTCCGGACAGCGCGTACAAGCGTGTTCTGGAGATAGGCTGTGGCACAGGACTGCTCACAGAGATGCTCTGCCGTAATAAACCGATAAAAACACTTTATCTAAATGATCTCGTTTCTGATTTTGAATCTGTTGTTTTTAAACGCACAGCAGATCAGAAATCAATACAGTTCGTTTCCTGCTTTGGGGATATCGAATCCCTGGATTTTCCGCAAGATCTTTCCCTTGTTATATCCGGATCCACCTTTCAGTGGTTGAGCAACCTGCCTGAATTTTTTGAGCAACTCGGCAGGAAGTTTCCTTCAGGGGCCTATCTGGCTTTTTCCCTGTTTGGTCCTGGAACATTGAAAGAATTTTCCAGTTTAACCGCTGTTGAACTGGGTTACTGTTCAAATAAAAAAATAGTTACACTACTTGAACAGGATTTCATTCTGGAATCCCACAATGAATTTCAGGATATTTTGTATTTCAGGTCTGTGAAGGAGCTTTTATACCATATCCGTGCCACTGGAGTGGGGGGCGTGAGTGAGTATCAGTGGACCAGAGAATCTTTGCGTCAGTTTGAAGTCCGATATTGTGAGGAATTTGGCGCAGAAAAAGGACTTCCAGTGAGCTACTCCTCCTCTTGCTTTGTGCTGAGGAGACGCTGATGTGCCCGGTGATTTGTATAAGCGGCATTGATACAGACATTGGGAAAACTGTTGCCACAGGCCTCATGGCAAGAACTCTTTTGTCACAGGGATATTCAACCATTACCCAGAAGATAGTTCAGACAGGTTGTTCCGGTCTTGCTGATGATATTAAAATGCATCGCAAATTGATGGGCATTGACCTGCTGCCTGAAGACTTTAGCGGACAGACCTGTCCCTATACATTTAGAAAACCCTGTTCACCACACCTTGCCGCAGAACTGGAGCATAAAATTATAAATCCGGAAGAGATAACAGGGGCAACAGAAAGTTTAGCGGCCGACTATGAATACGTGCTGTTGGAAGGGGCAGGGGGGCTGCTGGTTCCGTTAACCTCGGAGATTACATTTCTTGATTATCTGCAGAAACAGAAGTACCCGTTGATCATAGTTACCAGTTCAAGGCTGGGGTCAATTAATCATACCCTTGGTGCACTGGAGCTGGCAAAAGGCAGGGGAATTGAAGTGAAAGGGGTCGTGTATAACTGTTATGGTGAGAATGATGATGAAATTCGTTGTGATTCCCGAAAGATATTTGCCAGTTATTTACTGAAATATAGCTTTTTGCCCAATATTGTTGACCTTGAATCTAAAGATACTTATTTTGAGCAGGGAAAACAGTTGGATTGTATGTGTTTTTTTTGAATAATATTAAAAATATGATTAATTATGAAACTCAGCCAGATTCACATATGGCTCATAGGTAATTTGCTGATACAACGTAAAATTTTAATTAGCAATGGGTTGTCATCCCCGCGTAGGCGGGGATCCAGTTTTGTACCAGAGGTCTGGATCGGAGTCTACGCTTACCTCCCGCTTACACGGGAATGACTAAAAAAATGGCTGAGCTTTATACGTAATCAGGAAAAAAAGGAATAACAATGATATATCTACAGAAAAGAATATGCCTCAGCTGTCGAAAATTCAGGCTGGAAGATCCCAATTCAGGAGTCTGTCGAGTGGACAAAACCGTTGAACACTACCCGATGAAAACAACTGAAGACAGCTGCGAAAAATGGGTGGACGGCGGGCATCAATACCATATTCGCTGCGGCTGGATTAAAAAGACGCTGGCAAAAGAAAAAGAAAGTGTGGAATAGCTGCTACTGGCCACTTTTTTTGAAAGCAACTGTTTTGATAGTTTGGAAAATAATCATAAGATCCATGATGATGGAGACATCTTTCATATAATACAGATCATACTCAAGTTTTCTTAAAGAATCTTCAACAGATGCGCCATAGGGATAGCAAACTTGGGCCCAGCCAGTTATTCCGGGCTTTATGTAATGCCTGATTCCGTAGTAGGGAATGTCTTCTGTCAGCTTTTCTACAAAAACGGGGCGTTCCGGACGCGGACCGACAAAACTCATTTCTCCCTTCAATACATTGATCATCTGGGGGATTTCATCGATACGCACTTTGCGCATAAAATTTCCAAAACGAGTGACCCTGGTATCATTTTTCATGGCCCATACAGCACCATCTTTTTCTGCATCCTGTCGCATTGACCTGAATTTGATAACCTTAAAGACTGCACCTTTTTCTCCAACACGTTCCTGGAGATAAAAAACAGGGCCAGGAGATTCGACTTTAATTATTACAGCGGAAATCAATGTAACTGGCAGTGAGATAATCAGGCCAAAACAGGAGAGAAATATATCTAAAATTCTTTTCATCATATATGTCCAGCGGCTTATGGTAAATCCGTCGGAAAAAAATATCCCGCTGGGGTCAACTCTCTCAACCATAAGCTTTCCTGTGATTCCTTCGTAGAAGATTACGCCTTGATTGACAGTAATTCCATTTAATTTACATTGCAGCAGATCTTGAGTAGGAGTTTTTTTACGCCTGTCATCAAGAGCCAGTACGATTTTTTCAATGTTTTGTTCCTGGCAGTAACTCACCATGTCCGGTATCTTTTTTAAAACAGGGACGTTATGCGGATTGAACTCGACATCAGTTTCCCCAATGAAGTTGATTATTTTATATGCCGAGTCATGTTTCCCTTCAACTTCTCTAGCAATGTCAGAGGCAAATTTTCCAGTCCCAAGTACCAGAATGTTTTGTACAAACATTCGTTTTTTTAATGTGAAATAATAGGCCCATCGCCACAGTAGGACAATACAACAGATAGCAACATATCCAGGCCAGAATATACGTATAGAGGTGATGACAATAGGGACAGTATAATAAATGCCACCTAGTACTATGCATCCGAGACCAAAGGCCTGGGTCATACGGGTTGCGGTTTCAGTTAATGTGAGATCGCGGCTGAGATCATATAAATCGTAGAAGTAGAGACAAATTTGAAAAATAAGGGTGATAAGTGCTGCCTGGATGAGATGAGCAGGGAGATAATAAAAATATAAATAGTTTCCTATCAGGATATAGTGAACAAAACAGAAGGTGAGAAAGATTAATAACCCTTCGCCTGCACAGAAAACTAAATTTCTAAGGGGATAGTATTTTTTAAATAAATAGGGCATTGTTAGTAATCGAAAGATAAAATTAACATGTAATTGTACATATATCTATGAGTCATCTTGCGTTGTAAAGCGCTATCTCGGGTGCTATTTAGAATAGTTCGAGTATTTTACGAAGGGTTAGTGGAATTAATGCTCCATAATAGTTGTTCATTGCTATTTTGAAATAATTAAGTAAAATTATATAGTAACTTCTTAAAATATTATAGTTAAATCTTCTTATAATCTAAAAAAAGGGTCTTATCTCATGAGTTCTCGGAAACAGAGTTTAGTTCGTCTTGTGTTGACTGTATGTCTGCTTGCGTTACTCGCTGGAATTGTAAACTGCTCAGGAGAAGATGCGGAGAAGCTGTTTCAGCAGGGCATTGATGCTATGACCGCAAACAATCAGGATGAAGCTGTAATATGGTTCAAAAAAGCACTTCAGCAAAATTCGGAGATGGCATTGGCCCATTACAAGCTTGGAGAAGTCTATCACAAAAAAGGTGATATCAAACTGGCTTTTGCGGAATTAAATCGGGCAATTCAACAAGACCCGAAACTACATGAAGCCAGAAAGGAACTGGCTTTTCTTCTTGTGGAAAACCGCGCGCTTGATCAGGCAGTGAACGTCTGTAAACAGTACCTTGAAATCAACGGCGACGATGAAGATATCTATTTGATTCTAGGTAATTCTCTGGCGTACACAAGAAAAGTTGATGAAGCTGTTGATATTTTGAAAAAAGGTCAGACAATTTATCCTGATAATACAACTCTTGAAATGAATCTGGCTAAAATTCTGGTTATCAAAGGGGACGTGGCAGAAGGTCGTTCCATGATGGAAAAACTCGCCGCCAGAGAGCAGGATAACATCACAATCCAGATAGCTTTAGCTCAGATGTATGAAAAACTGGAACGATATGACTTGGCGGTGATGACCCTTGAGGCCAGTAAAGAAAAATTTCCTCAAAATCCTCTCCCGTATTTTTCACTGGCACAATTGGCGTTGAAAAAGAATCAACCAGAGAATGCAAAAACAATTATTCTTGATGCTGAAAAGATTGGAATAAAAGATTCCCGTCTTTATCGAATGTATGCAATGATTTCTCATCGACAGGGAAATTCAGAAGATGCGCTGGCCTTTTTTAAGAAGGGTGTTGACGTTGCAACTGATGAAACTCGAACAGTCAACCAAATGATTCTTGCAGACTATCACACTTTTCTGAAAAATTATAAAGAAGCCCAAAATATCCTGGAATCAATCATTGCTGAAGATGGAAGCAAAAAGAAACTGAAGTCAAAAGTCGTTGAGCTTTTCATGGCACAGGGCGAATTTGATCAGGCACGTACTTCAGTCGATAGTCTTTTAAAAGAAGATTCGAGTGATGCCCGGGGGCATTTTCTAAAAGGCCTGATGATGATGCAGGATAAAGATGTTGCAGAAGCGAGAAAAGAATTCTCCAAGGCAAAAGAACTTGCACCCAACGCTGCAGAAAATCAGTTTCTGTATGGACTTACTTTTATGAACGAATCGGAGCAGATCTCAATAACAGAGATCAGTGAAGCTTTAAAGAAGAACCCGAACCTCTTTAAAGCCCGTTTAGCACTTGCCGAGCTTTATGTAAAAAAAGGTGAATTTCAGCAAAGCCTAGATGAACTGGATACAATTCTATCCAGGCAAGGTGACACCGATAAACTCAAGAAGGCCACAGGGAAAGATGCTGATATTATCAAAGTACGATCCCTGCGAATAGCTATTCTCATGAAAATGAATAAACCAGAGGTGGCCCTGGAAGATGCAAAATTATTGGTAAAGACCAAACCTTCTGATTCGGCACACATCTTTCGTCTGGCTGAAATTTTTTATTCAATGAAGAAGTTTGACAACGCTTTACCTCTTTATGAAAAACTTCGACTGGAGAAACCAGAAAGTGTCAAGTTATTGAACAGAATTGTTGGTGTGTTCATGCTGAAGAAAAATTTTGAAAGGGCTTTAGAGGAAGTGGATACGTTTTTGGCTAAGTTTCCTGGCAATGGAACAGCAACAGTCATTAAAGCCAAAATTTATATTTCGCAGGGTCATACTGACCTTGCTGAAAATGTTCTTGTACCTGAGGCGGTGAAAGGTAAGGACGCTGCAGCAATTGTTATGCTGGCAGAATTGTGTAGAAATAAAAAAGACAATGAAAAAGCTGTTATTTATTATAAGAAGGCTTTAGACCTTGTTCCTGAAAATGTGGGAATAAGAATGCAGCTTGCTGATCTCTATTTACAAAGCGGACAAAATTCAGAGGCAATCGAAAGTTATGAAAATGTACTGAAAGTGAAGGCCGATTTCCTCCCTGCCATGAACAATCTTGCATTTCTCTATTCAGAAGAAAGTAAAAACCTCGATCGTGCATTGGAACTCGCCAATGAAGTAGCCAGAAAGCTTCCAGAAAATCCAGATGTCGCTGATACACTGGGTTGGATTTATATTTTAAAAAATGTGTATTCACAGGCAGAGCCATATATGCAGCAAGCCATTGGCGCAAAGCCCAATCATCCTGTTATTATGTATCATATGGCTATGCTCCGTTATGGGCAAAAAAATCAGCAGGAGGCTGAGAAATTAATAAAAGGTGCAATTGAAAAAGGATTAACTGGTGAGGCCCTGATTGATGCCAAGGAAACTCTTTCAGCAATTATACAATCCAATGAAAGACTTTTTGCTGCAACAGTAGAGAAAGATAAGGGAAATGCTGACAAAGCAATTGTGATGTTGGAAGAAATCCAAAAAAGTGAGGGTTTTAATTGTGAAGCCGCTGCATATTTAGGAATGCTTTATGCTGAACAGAGCAAAGATATCACGATAGCACTTGAACTGGCTCAGAAGGCGTATGATACACAGCCCGATAATCCTTTGATGGCAGATGCCTTAGGCTGGGTTTACTATTATCAGGGATCACTTCTCATGGCTAAACAGTATGTTGAACAGGCAATTGAGAAAGATGAAAAATTTGCGCCAGCTCATGTGCATCTTGGGGCTGTTTATATAAAGAAAGGAGAACCCGTAGCTGCTCGGAAAGAACTTGAAACCTCCAAATCTTTGAAATTATCTGCCTCTGACGAAAAGCGGGTCGAGAAGTTGCTGTCGGAGCTGGAAAATTAGACGGAAATGGGCTTTGGGGATGCGGAAAGGTTAAGTAAGCCAACCATCGGTTTGAGAGAGAGGAGATCAGGATCTCCTTCGATTATTTACCCCATGGGAATGAATGATGTGTGATTGTCCGGCGTTACTCCCGCAGAGCCGATAGGTCATGTAACTAACGGCTCTGCGAGCTTGGAAACCACTTTGAAAACAGCTGACTCAATCACAAAACTGCTCTCTCAAGGAATATAAATCATATCACCTGCTTGAAGCTGAAAATCAACATCAGGCATTTCACCATCCAGTGCTTTATCGTAATTGTAGGGAATATTTTTCTGTTTTCCATCTACCCTGCGAATGATGATAATGTCATTGGTATCTGCAAAATCATTTACTCCGCCTGATTGAGCAATAGCCTGCAATGGTGTCATTGGTGCAGTAAACGGCCGCAGCCCACGACCATTGCTTCCCGGCCCACTCATTGTGATGGTCTGCGGAATCATTTGACCAGTCTGGCTGTTTACCATTCCAACTTGGGGGGTCAATCTTGCGATATGGACAATGTCGCCACCATTTATCAATGGGAATGAATTGTTCTGATCGGATTCGTTTGTCTCAAGGAGTGTCTGCAAATTGAATGTTTCCCGTGCACCGTCTGCTCGTAAAATCTTTATTTTGGTTAAATCAGCATCTGCAGCTTCACCCTGAGCTTTAATTAACAAATCAAGAAAGCTCATACCTTTGGGCGCTGAATAGCTGCCAGGGCTGTTTACTGCACCGAAAATTCGTATTTTTGATGTGTTGAGTGAGGATTGAGTCCCACCTGGATTCTCTATTGTTTTCGTAAGTGGGACAAAGACAGTGTCGTTCTCATGAAGGGGTGGCAGTAGCCTGGTATCTCCTTTTAAAAGGTATTGTTGAATATTGGCTAGGATTGTTTTTGTCTTGGCATTTCCTATTCTGGATATCGTAACTCTTGAAAGGTCTGCTCCCTCCAGTACTCCTCCTGCTTGGCTTAGAATCGCCTGAATGTTTGCAGACTCCGGTATATTATACCATCCAGGAGTCGTTACATGACCCAAAATTTGAATATAATGCCTTTTTTCGATGAGATTTACTGAGGCTTTATCACTTTTAGACAGGTACTTGGGGAGGTTATTAGTAAGCATTTCGCTTATCTGGTCAGTAGTAAGACCTGAAATTTTTATGTTCCCCTGACTTGGCAGAAAAATGAAGCCATGTCGATCTACTTCTACTTTTTCTTTAAAATAATTTCTTTCAGTAGGGCTGAATTCGCTGGTTACTTCTTTTGGAATAATAACATATAAAAGATCGCCATTATCGATAGTGACGTTGTTTCCTTGGGAATTGGATTTTGCCTGAACTGGTGAATAGAAAAGCGTTATACAAAGGAAGAGTAAATTTAAAAGAAGGAAATCAGGAATTGACTTGTTCATTGCTGGCACCGAATGTGTTAGGGATGTAAGTTGAACAAATTTTACACTATTATATCCGTTTTTTGTTATATTACCATTATATATTATATATTGATCGTGTTCTTTAGAACGTTTTTTGTTAGTCAAACGACAAAAACCCACTGTGACTTAACGTCACAGTGGGTTAAAGAAAACAATGGAGTTAATTAGTCTATCTGCTTATGCTTTCTGGTTTTTTTTACGTCTGTTGAAACCTGCAAGTCCGACAAGTCCTGTTCCAAAGAGGAACATGGTTGCTGGCTCTGGTACAGGTTGCATAGATTCCGTACGGACAATTAATTCATCAAAATCAAAATCAGACCCGAATCCTTCCGCTGCAACATACCAATGCTGAGCATCATCTTGATAAGTGGTGGTGGTGCCTGGCATACTGAGTGTATCCCCCTGAATACCTTGGTAGGTTAAGAAATAGTCTGCATCTGAGCTATTGAGGTCGCTTTCACTGAAAAGGTAGTCAGTACCATCCGTAATGAAAAAACCAAAAGATGTCATGTAATCAGCAGTATCTATAGCGGTACTCCCGAATGCTGTCATCATAGTTCCAAAGGTATCAAATACAATAGAAATATCTCCTGTTGCTGCCCCAGTACTTCCGTCGAATAAAGTCAATAAATCATCGCCGTTTAATGCCGTTGTGTCTGCGCTAGTATTATACAATCCAAAAGATAAATTGGAATTTCCAGTATATTCATATTGGATTTGCCAGGCACTTGCGCCTGGGCCTGTCAGCGCGAATGTTTCAGCTCCTGCTTCATCATTATACACATCTATAGATGAACCAAAATCGGTGAGAGTTGATTGTAGGCTGTCTAATTGACCAGCAGTTGCATCAGTG
>DQTH01000276.1 GCA_015662865.1 Desulfocapsa sulfexigens | reverse complement strand
TCTTGAATTGCATTTTTACGAATAATAACTGCCTGGCGTAAAAGACTTAATCGAATTTAGCTTTTTCTCAGGCTCGACTACTTAAACAGTGACAAATAATAAGATTCTATAAATACTTTGACAGATTATCTCTTTTCAAGAAAAAACAAAAAAAAGCCGCACGCATTAATATCTGACCACTTATTTCACAGACTGAATTACCGGAACTCCTGAAAGAGAAACAATAATGACAGAAAGTAATTTTCTTTTTCTTGGTGACTCGCTCATTGCGGACTATAACTGGCAGGAGCGAATGCACCATTTTAGAATCATCAACTACGGGATACCAGGAGAGACAGTACAAGGCCTTCGCAACCGCATTTCCTCCATCACGGACAAGATTAATCCTCCGCAACTCATTCTGTTGATGATTGGCACCAACAATCTGATAATAGAAGACTACAGTTTCCTGGAAGCCCTGCGAAAAATTATCATTCACCTGACTTCCTCCTACCCGACAACTGAGGTGATTACCAACAGCATGCTCCCCTGTCAGCTGCCTTGGATTAAAACAGATTATCTTGTTCGCCTGAACCAGGCAATTGAGACACTAACCCGGCAAACCGGTTCCTGTTATCTGGATATGTTTTCCAAAATCAAGCCCACCCCTGACTATTTCCAAAGTGACGGTATCCACCTGACCCCCAGAGCTTATGATCTCTGGTCCAAATCTATTCTTGAATTTGTCGCCTTTTTGATTGAAGACGATTAAAAAATACTTATATTGTGCATAAAAAGTGTTAATGTGCCAGCATAATGTAGCTGTACGCAGCTAGGACACGACAAAAAATACGGTACAATTTGTACCACAATAATTTCACTACAAGGATACACAGCATGAAAAAATTATTCTCTAAAGGACTCCTTGCCTGCCTTTTCATCAGCATCGCCTTTTTTAATGGTGATGCCCAGGCCGGCAAAACAGAAACAGCAGCACCTGCCGTTACCCAGCAGTCACTTACCGGAAAAGTCCTGGAAACCATGGATGCAGGCGGTTACACCTATTTAAAAGTTGACACAGGTCTCAGCCAGCCGTGGGTTGCAATTCCACAGACAAAAGTAACAGTTGGCCAGGAGGTCACCTACGAACCGGGTATGGTCATGAAAAACTTTGCCAGCAAAACCCTGAACCGTACATTTGACTCCATTGTTTTCTCTTCAGGACTGGTGGGCTCCAACGGCAATCCACACGGTGGTGGAATGGGCTCCATGCCCAGCCCTCACGGAAAGAAAGCTGTAAGTGATGATTCCTTTGCAAGTGCAGTTATGGCAGAAGGCGGAGCAGCAGCGGTACAGCAGCAGCCAGCAGCAGGATCTGGCGGAAGTCTGGGAGCAATGGCTCCTTTCAGCGAGATTAGCGTTGAAAAAGCAAAAGGTGATAACGCATATACTGTAAGCGAAATTTTTGCTAAACCGGAAGATTTGAATGGCAAAACCGTTCGTATTCAGGGCAAGGTTGTTAAATTCAGCCCCATGATAATGGGCCGTAACTGGGTTCATCTGCAGGATGGAACCGGAGACCCAATGGCAAACACCCATGACCTTGTTGTCACCACCTCTGAAAAAGTGGAAAACGGTAAAACCATCACAATGGAAGGTATACTGGCCGCAAACAAAGATTTTGGTGCAGGATACAAGTACGTGGCCATCATAGAAGAAGCAAAAACTGTTAAATAGTCACTCTGCTTTTTTAATAGACGCAGTGGGAAAGAGACTCAGGTGAAAATTGGCATCATAGGCCCGGGAGCCATTGGTTGCCTCTTTGCTGCCAAACTCTTTCCCGCTGTTGATGAGCACGGTGAAATCCTGCTCATTGATCACAGAGCATCCCGAGCTGAGAGGCTCAACCGCCAGGGAATCATCCTGGAATCAGATGGTCACCGAAAACAGATTCACATTCCAGTCACCTGTGAACCAGATAATATTGGACAATGTGATATTATCTTCTCCTGTGTCAAATCCCATGATCTCTCGAAAAGTCTTGAATTTATAAACCCACTGCTCAGCCCTTCCACTCTGTTCATATTCCTGCAAAACGGTATCAGTCACCTTCGTTATGATGACAAAAACATATTGCTGGCCATTCCGGCTTTTGCCACAAGCTCAGAAGGAGCAACACTTCTTGGCCCCGGCCATGTTCGCCATGCTGGAAAAGGACAGACATCACTGGGCTTTCTTTCTCCGCAGGATCCAGAGGCCGGTGAAAGGCTGCAGGACATCGCAGATATGCTGCAAAATTGCGGGATCAGTGCTATTGTATCAACGAATATGCAAACCAGACTTTGGGAAAAACTGTCTATAAACGTGGGGATCAACGGCCTGACAGCCATCTATGGCAGGACCAACGGCCAGCTACTTACATCCTGTGCTGCCCGCGGAAAGCTCAAACGACTGGTTAAGGAGGCTGAACAAGTTGCCCGTGGTCTGAACATTCAAATAAAAGAAGATCCTGTTGCAGCAACCATTAAGGTCTGCAAACAGACCGCACGTAATATTTCATCCATGCTTCAAGACATACGCAACCAGCGCCCAACAGAAATTGATGCCATTAACGGAGCAATAAGCTGTCTTGGTAAAAAAGTAAATATTCCGACACCTCTGAATGACGACATTATCCGTCAGGTTAAAACCATGGAAAAGCAATATGATGAACACCAAAAACCATGAAATAGGATTTGATCTGGATGGAGTAATCGCTGATACGGGTGAAGCTTTTATCCGGCTTGCCTGCGAGGAATTTAATTACTGTTCATTTCGCCTGCAGGACATCACCAGTTTCCAGGTTGAAGATTGCCTGGCAATCCCGGCTGATCTCGTGGCGCAGATCTTTCATGCCATACTTAAAGATTCATTGGGGACCGGACTTAAACCCCTTCCGGGAGCCGTGGATGTGATAACAGATATGGCCGACAAAGCACCAGTGACCATTATTACGGCCCGCCCCCTGGAACAACCTGTCACTGACTGGCTGGATCATTTTTTTCCAGCCAGAACCTGCCAGCAAATAAATCTCGTTGCCATGGGTGACCATGACGACAAAGTTCGTTACATAAGAGATCACAATCTCAAATACTTTGTCGACGACCGGGTGGAAACCTGCCTGCAGCTGGCCAAAGCAGAACTCACCCCCATAGTCTACAACCAGCCGTGGAATCATGACAAACATACGCTGCAAAAAGTACACAGCTGGCAGGAAATCAACGAACTTTTCAATAATTGATAAACTCGCGAAAAGTCAAAATTTAAGATGAATTTGTATGCTCTGTCCAAAATGTAAAGAAAAAATCAAAGTCTACCGGAACCCTGTTCCAACCGTTGATATCATCATTGAAATTAATGGTACAATTGTGCTCATCAGACGAAAAAACCCGCCCCATGGGTGGGCTTTACCTGGAGGATTTGTCGATTACGGGGAATCCTACGAGACGGCTGCGGCAAGGGAGGCCGAAGAAGAAACAGGGCTCGTGGTAAAAGACCTGCAGCAGTTCAGAACATATTCGGATCCGGATCGCGACCCGAGACAACACACAGCATCCACAGTTTTCATTGCCCGGGCTGGGCAGCATCCCACGGCAGGAGATGATGCAGTGGAGGCAAAACTGTTTACTGAAGAAACTTTACCGAAACTGGTCTTTGACCATGGTAAAATCCTTGCTGATTACTTTGCTTTCAGGAAAAAGAAATAACCTGAATTGTGGATCTATCTAAAACTCAGCAAAAAATGTTTTTTTGTTACTGACAGCCTTGTGGAAGCTGGATTCCCGCCTTCGCGGAAATGACATATAGCCGATCCTGCGTCACCCCTGAAAGATCCATTTCAGTAGAAAATACATTCCAAAGCCTGCACCTGCAGAGCTATAGAGCATAAGTCAGGGGATACAGTTACTGCCAAACTTTTTGGCAATAACTGCAAAGGTGGCAATGGCTGCCACCCCGCCAATAATAATAAAAACTAAATCATTCATTTCTACATATTAACTGCGAATACGCACACCGGTTTTTTTGCGAAGCCGTATGGATTTCGGAGTTACCTCAACCAGTTCATCATCATTGATGTAGGCAATACAGTCTTCCAGGGTCATTTCCACAGGCGGAGTGAGGATTACCGCCTCATCTGATCCTGAAGCCCTCATATTTGTAAGTTTCTTGCCTTTTGCGGGGTTCACAACCAGATCAGTTCCCCGGCAGTGTTCACCAAGAATCTGTCCCTGATACATGGGAGAGCCCGGACCAACGAAAAGTTTACCACGATCCTGCAAATTAAACAAAGCATAGGCAACAGAGGTACAAGGTTCTTTTACAACCAGAACTCCGCTGATCCTGTTTTTAATCTCTCCGGCCCACGGTCCGTACTCTGCAAACACATAACTCATCATCCCCATGCCTTTGGTATCAGTCATAAATTCTGAACGATAACCAAGAAGCCCACGGGTTGGAATTTTAAATTTCAATCGAACCATGCCATTCTGAGTGGTCATCTCTTCCATCTGGCCACGCAGCTTTCCAAGTTTCTCAATAACCGGCCCCTGATACTGCTCATCCACATCCACGGTAAGCTCCTCGTAAGGTTCCAGGGTCTTACCATCTTTTTCAATGAGAATAACCTGAGGACGTGTAACCTGCAGTTCATAATCTTCCCGTCTCATTTTTTCGATGAGAATGGAAAGATGCAACTCGCCGCGACCGGAAACCCGAAAGCCAACAGCATCGGTGAGAGGTTCATATTGCAGAGCCACATCAGCCAGCGTTTCCCGTTTCAGCCGTTCTTCAATGTGCCGTGAAGTGACATACTTGCCTTCTTTTCCGGCAAAAGGCGAATCATTGGGAATGAAATTCATGGAGATGGTCGGAGGATCGATATCTATCAGGGCCAGAGGCTGCGGATCATCCGGATCAGTAAAGGTAACTCCAACTGTGACATCTTCCATTCCTGCAACGGCCACTATTTCACCGGTTGTCGCAGTTTCCGTCGGAATCTTCTCATCACAGGAGAAACGATAAATTTTGGTGATACGCACAGGTTTGATTGACCCGTCGCGCCGTGCCACAACAACAGGCTGATTAATGGACAGATTCCCGTTTACCACTTTGCCGATACCAAGTCGCCCGAGATAGGGTGAATAATCAATGGTTCCCACCTGCATCTGCAGAGAGGCGTCAGGGGATCCGGCAGGTGCCGGGGTGTGCTCCACAATCATCTCTGAGATGACATGCATGTTTCCACCGTTCTCCACCGGATCAGTATGCTCTTTTAAAGCATAACCTTCCTTGGCAGATGCGTATACCACCGGAAAATCGAGAACATCATCAGGAGCATTGAGTTTAACAAAGAGATCAAAAACCTGGTCAACAACCCAGTCACAGCGGGCAGCAGGTTTGTCTATTTTATTGATAACCACAATCACCGGCAGATGATTTTCCAGGGCCTTTTTCAGAACAAAATAGGTCTGAGGCATGGGACCTTCCTGCGCATCAACAAGCAGCAGAGCACCGTCAGCCATGCGCAATACACGCTCAACCTGACCACCGAAATCTGCATGTCCCGGCGTATCGATGATATTGATCCAGTAATCCTTGTACTCGTAAGATCCGTTTTTGGCTGTGATGGTGATTCCCCGTTCACGCTCAAGGTCCATGGAGTCCATCAAACGTTCGGCAACCCGCTCGTTCTCTCTGAACATTCCGGAATGTTTAAACAACTCATCAACGAGAGTGGTTTTGCCGTGATCAACGTGAGCGATAATCGCCACGTTTCGAATCTTATCCTGTTCCATCTTCTGCCTCTAAAAAAAGAAAAAAGCATCCGTTCACGCGGATGCTTCAAAAATACTTCCAATTAACAATAATCAATAAAAAATTTTATAGAATAACAAAATCTCAAGAACTTGACAAGATTATTCGCTCAGAATGCATCCAGAATTTTTTTTCGCCCATCAGCAGAACGCTTGAGCACAGAAACAGCCTCATCAACATAGTCATAAACCTTAGCCTGTTTCCCCTCAGCCGGACGCATGATCCTGCCCAGAACCTGCAGGAGGCGACCTTCAAAAGTAATGGGAGTGGTGAGAAACAGATTCGTCAGGCCGGGACAGTCGAAACCTTCACCAATGAGTTGCAGTGTTGCCACCAGCACTTTCACCTCACCGTTCTGCACTTCTTTAACAATTGCTGTCCGTTGTTCCGCAGATGTCTGACCGGTCAGCATAACCACATGAACGTCCTGTGCAACGAGCCCTTTTACAAAAATCTCACAATGGCTGACACGATCTGAAACAAGGAGCTGAATGCCACTGTTTTTCTTCCTGCTCACCTGTGCAACTTCATCAATGATCTGCTGATTTCGCTCTGCATCATTAATGAGTGCAGTTATTAAAGGCTGATAGTCACCACGATACCGATAATTGAAGGTCGTCTTGCGTCGAACAAGAACAGGTTTCACAATGGCTCCAGTGGCCTGGAGTTCTTCCTGATCCACTTTATGAAACCTGTCTCCCATATAAAAATAGATCAACCTGGTCAACCCCTCATCACTGCGAAAGGCTGTGGCAGAAAGCCCAAGCAGGTAATGACCGGAAAACACACTGACAACATCTGTAAAAAGAGCTGCCGGTACTCGGTGGCACTCATCCACCACCAGTTGCCCAAAATGGGGTGCCAGCTCGCTGATCCGTTTCCTGGCTGTATTGACAATTGCCACGGTGACCTGTTCCACGGAGAAATGGCCATCTCCCACTAATCCCGGCTTGCATCCCAAAAATTCTTTTATACGCTCCTGCCACTGGTAGAGGAGCTCCTTGGTGTGTACAATCACAAGAGTTGGCTGTTTACGTTCTGCAATAATCGCAAGAGCCATTATTGTTTTACCACTCCCGGTTCCTGCTTCCAGTACGCCAAAAGATCGTTTTGCTGCAGCTTCAAGTGCCGCCTGCTGGTATGGTCTTAAAGTTCCCAGGAAATCAAACGCAACTTCAGGCAGGAGCAACCGCTCATCATGTATTTTCGGTGTTACCTGCAGATATTCCCGGCATAACAACACAGCCTGGTTGGCAAAACCTCTTGGGAAACGTAAACCATTGGGAACCGGTTCATAATATTTCAGCTTGGGTTTAAGCGTTTTCCCTATCCAGCGGCCATATTTTTTTGCCGAAACATACTTGGGATTATCAATGGTAAGCCGTGCCTTTATTGCTTTTTCCAGAGAAAACGGAATCTCTTCAAGAAGACAATCTGCAGCAACGGTGAGAGATGGTATGGGTAAACTTTTCAATTGATTATCTGACTGGTCTGTGGCATTGCTATCCTGATAGTTTTATTCAGGTTTGATAACTTCGTAATTTTATGGTTATAAACGTACGGATGTGGCCCCTGGTCTGTGTCTAAATCCGAAATCCGAATCTCGAAATTCGAATTTATTCGGTTAACCGATAATTCCAGGTAGCACTTAAAAATACCTGATTACGTATAAACCTCAGCCTTTTTCCATAGTCATTCCCGCGTAGGCTGGGATCCAGATCTCTGGTACGAAACTGAATCCCCGCCTACGCGGAGATGATAACCCATTGCTAATTGAAATTTTATGTTATATCAGCAAATCACTATGAACCATGTGAATCTGGCTGAGTTTCATACGTAATCAGACAAAAATGTAGCAAATATTAATTTTCAGAAAGTTGAACAATACCCTGCAATGTCGGCATTATCACTAACATTCTCTGGATTGTCCAGCTCATTTTTATAAGCAATCCACAGACGAGTTTTTCTTTTAATTAATGCCTGCCCACAACACAAACGCTACTCACAACCTCCAAAGGTACTTTTCAATGAACCCCGTTAAAATTTTTATCGCATCTTTATCTATTATCCTGCTCTCAGGAACATTCTCTTTTGCAGCTCCTCGCAAACAGGCCATCACAATGACCCTACCTGACACTGTTATCAAAGAGGCCATCCACAAAACCCTTCCTGTGAATTTCAAGCTGCAATCCAGCACCCTGCTCGGATCAGTATCAATTGACAAGATAAGCAACCTTCAATTCCAAAACAATAAACTTTCCAGCCACATAACCTTGAGTGGCCATGAGCTTAATCTGGTTACATCCATTGCAGGGCATGATCTCCGCATGAAAATAGGTACGTTAACCATGAATTTTCGTTGCGATGCCACCATCCGCTTTGATGCTCAAAGCCAGACACTTTACATTAAACCGGTCATCACTGAAATTGAGTCCTCTGACAGGCAGAAAACAGATATTGCAGCGACCATTTCCCTTCTTTTCAACAATCGTGAATTCCCTATGCAGATCGAAAAACTCCAACCTTTTATTACGAATGCCGGGGACAAGCTACTGAACATTTCCATGCTTATCAGCAACATTGAACTTCGCCCCGACAGCCTGCTGATGAGCATCGATCCAAGAATTGTTGCCACCCGAAAATAGCCTCCCTGTACAATCTCCAAATAAGAGTTATATTTTTTATAGGTAGGAAGAATTCTTATTAAGGACAACGTAAAAATGAAAGAAAAAAAGAATATTATAAAAAATCCTGATCCCGAACGAGTGGCAATTCTCAGATCACTGCCACTTGAGGTCAAACAGACGCTTAGCGGTGAAGAAGCCGCCTCATTTATTAATAATGAGCCCCTGTCGGAAAGCCTCTATAACAAACTCAAAGATTACCTGGTTCCAATGGAAGAATAACCAGGGATTCAGATATATGGGAGAACCCTCATGGAAAAAAATAAGGTGCAGAAAACAGATCCTGCAGAAATCTGTGAATGTAATCCGGAATGGAGCAGCAATCTTGCTGGAGAGGAATTGGATGAATACCGCTGTTCCTACATTGTCCCGGTAAAATCAGACTCTGATCAAAAGAAAAAAGACGCCTGAAAGCGGCCTTTCCTTCCCATCTGTTATTGAATGGAAAAGAAGGAAAGGTTTCCCCTTTTCCAGTAGTAATACTCCCACAATCGAGCCTCAATTTATAAATTATGTCCCAATTAACTTCCTGAATTGCGATTTCAGCCATTCTTTTTTCTTTTCATAGCCATCCCTGCTCTTCTTATCACTGATCGCACAACAGATATGTTCATCTCTAATGTTTTTGTCTTCCAGCTTAATTTCTTTCATTACTCTGTCATACCTCCCTCACACCAATAAAAAAAACAGCACTCGCCTCACCTGCTAGACAGAAGCCTTAAGGTTTAACCCGATTATATAAATCTGGGGTATGCACTTGACTCCAGCGACTACTACATGTAGTGTAGTGGGTTATGAAAGAAAATTTTCCCCGCACGCTTCAAGAATTTGAGAATTGTTTCAG
>DQTH01000288.1 GCA_015662865.1 Desulfocapsa sulfexigens | reverse complement strand
TAAAGAAATGGTTATTATCCCAAACCTTGCTGCACAGGCATTGTAGAAATATCTTGCCATAAAAAACACGAAAATAATAATTAAGATACTAAACAATTTGCCAAGCTCAGGTAAATTAGGATTTTATGATTGTATCAATACATAGACCCTTCGCAGCCAGTCATCCTTGGAGCCAAGGTGTGTTGCATACTACAAAGCAAAAAGCGGCCACCAGCATCTGAGTTTTCGAATTTACCCAATAATAACTCGTTGCGTCATTCATACATATTGGAAATGTTCTTTGATTTGGAGGAGTCCTTGGGCTGAGATTACCAAAAGATGGCTGAAATACTCTGAAAAAATAATAGTTTTACGGCAGTTCATAGAAATTTATATTTACCATTTTTTTACCACTCGCCGCCATAATTACCCCATAATTACTGAAAAACAGGGCAAAGAACAAGCATAAAAAAACCGAAAAAGCCAAACACAACCACTTGATTTAACAGAATTTAACTGGTGGGCGAGGTGGGATTCGAACCCACGACCTTTGGCTTCGGAGGCCAACACTCTATCCAGCTGAGCTACCCGCCCTTAGAAAATGCTATGAAATGGACAGAAATTGCCCGTGATGTTTTCTATACCATCTGGGTTTTCCATGCACCATCTTTTTCTCTGTTTACGGAAAAAGAAAGCTTTCAGGAATCACCTTTTCGCATAGTTTCCATGTACTCTTCCCATTCAAGGGGAAGCATACTTTTTTTCTTATTATTGCAATCCTTACAGCAGGGTACAAGATTGTCTTTTGTACTCAGTCCCCCTCTGCCAAGAGGTACGAGATGGTCCATGGTGAGATTTTTAAATGCAGTTTTCCGGCCGCAGAAATAACATTTCCCGGAAGAAGTCTTCTGCTGCCACCAGCGACTCTTCCGCAGCTCTCTGGCCTTAGCCCTTTCCCGCCTGATCGTGGCGTCATCTGGTGCATCAAAATCAAAATAGTCCCTGCTCATCCGACCAGTTCTCCAAGCAAAAGCTTTCTCGAGGCCCCTACCAGATAGAGAGAACCGGCAATGAGAATCAGGTCATCTTTGCCGGCAAGTTTTTCAGCTTCTGCGATTCCATCTTCCACAGCCGGATAGAGTTTACATTTTTCTTTAAATCTAGTCGGAACATTTTCCAGCAACAGCTCCGGATCAGCTGATCTCTCACCTTCCGGTCTGGCCAGGATAATGGTATCAGCAAGCTCTGCCACCAGAGACAGAGTCTTCTGCAGATCTTTGTCTGCCATTGCTCCCCAGATTACAATGAGGCGCTGATAAACACATTCACTTTTCAGGGTATGGACCAGACTTTCAACTCCAGCCGGGTTATGGGCACCATCGAGAAGATAAGAAACAGATTTCGCTGTTCCTGAACATGTGACAGGTTTTCTTGTGTTGCGGTCCAGGCAAAAATACTCGAGACGTCCGGGCCAGTGGACTGCTGCAAGACCTTCCCCTATAATTCTCTCAGATACAAAGAAACCTTCACCCTTTAAAAGCTCAATGACCGCAAGAGCAAGAGAAGCATTCTCTATCTGATAGTCACCCTTCATGGAACAGCGCAGTTTTTCGTAAAAAATGTCTGCAAACTCTCCTCCTCCCTGCCATTCCCATGTCCCATCTGCGGCAACCCTTGAAGAAAAAGAATCACCGTATACTAATAACTTTGCACCAACTACCTCACATCTAGCCTTAACTTCTGCAAGACCTTGCCCATTTTTAACAGCTGAGATAACAGGGATACCTGGCTTGATAATGCCTGCCTTTTCTCCGGCCACTTCTGATATGGTATTACCAAGGTACGCCTCATGGTCCATGCTCACATTGGTAATAACTGAGACCAGAGGATTGACAATGTTTGTGGCATCAAGCCTGCCGCCAAGACCGGTTTCCAAAACGACCAGATCAAGATTTTCTTCTGCAAACCAGAGAAAGGCAAGGGCCGTGGTAAACTCAAAATAGGTGATCTTATCCTGCCCGAGTATTTTGTGTATGCGTGTTGCAAGTTCTGCAAACTTTTCTTCACTTATAAAAGAATCATTGATCCGAAAACGTTCCCGCACGGAACTGAGGTGTGGTGAAGTATAGAGCCCAACGCGATAACCGGCACGGGACAACAGTGTCAAAAGTGTGACACTCACAGAACCTTTGCCATTGGTTCCAGCAACATGGACAGTCTTTATTTTCTGTTCAGGGTTCCCGACCTTACTCATAAAGGAACGCATGGCATCAAGGCCAAGTTTGATTTTATGAAACTGCAGACTATCGAGATACTCCCAGGCTTGCTGATAATTCATAGCTTTTACAGTTAATGGTGAATGTTGTTACCGGAGGACAGTATGTGGTACCTGATCAGACGATGGAAAGCTTTGCGTAATCAAGATGAAGGGTCTTTACTCCGTGCCGTTCAAAAGCCACATCAACTGAGCGCCCTTTGACGTTGCCTTTCACGCAGCCTTCGCCAAAAAATGGATGCCTGACTCTGGTCCCCTGTTTCAAATCTTTCACAGAAAGTTTCTTTTTCTTTGATTTCCTGGTGAAATCAGTGGCTGTTGGAGCCGGAGAATGGGAAAAAGACGGTACACTTCCTGTGCTGCCAAAATTATCCATGCGTTCAAAAAGACCGGAACGTAACTCTGACAAAAATGGCGACATTCCAACCCTTTTAAATTGCCTGTCAGGAGTCATCAACACCCGTGGATAGGTGAGGTAGAGATACTTCCTGGCCCTGGTTGCCGCCACATAGAGGAGGCGACGCTCCTCTTCCCACTGTTCTCCAATTCCTGCAGCAGCATGGGGAAACCGGCCGTCTGCAAGCCCCATTACAAACACCGCATCCCACTCCAGTCCTTTGGAGGAATGAATGGTGGAAAGAATCAGCCGCTCCCGGTCTTCTCCGGCAAGTCCGTTTGCTATTTCAGGCGGATCAAGAGTCGTGTCATCAACAAAACTCTGGAGATCTTCATAGCCGCTGACAATAGCGCGTAACTGTTCAAGATCTTTCTGCCGTTTTGGAAAGTCATCCCGGTAGATCTTCTCAAACAGTGGCTGGTAGTAGGTCCATACCAGATCATAAAGAGTAGCCGGAATTGTCTCCTTTTCCATATCCAGAAACAGCTGTGCCAATTTTTTGACACCCAGTTTCCATGTTTTTCCACAAGGGTAATCGGCAAGAGCCTGCCACGGATTTACTGCGGTGGTGATGGT
This sequence comes from Desulfocapsa sulfexigens, assembly GCA_015662865.1. Lineage (GTDB taxonomy): Bacteria > Desulfobacterota > Desulfobulbia > Desulfobulbales > Desulfocapsaceae > Desulfocapsa > Desulfocapsa sulfexigens_B. The sequence goes on along the minus strand of DQTH01000288.1, from coordinate 22,201 downwards.
ATCTGCGATCTTGCGGGCTGTCTTGGGACCGACCTTATCAAGATGAAGAAGGATACGATTCCAGGAAAGTGTATCCATGGAATTCACTTTCAAACGGAGAAATGCGATAACATCCTTCATGTGGGCAGATTCTGTCAGTTTCAATCCACCGCGTTTTTCAAAATCAGTTCCGGATGCATTCAATTCCATTTCCAGTTTATAGGAATGAAAGCCGGAGCGAAAAAGCACCGCTATATTGTGAAGAGCTATTCCCTCACCCTGTAACGCTCTGATCTTCTTTGCCACAAAAACAGCTTCTTCACGCTCATCACGTCCTGCAAAAAGCTTGGGTTTCCGGTCACCTTCAATCCTGGTAAAGAGTGTTTTTGCGTACTTTTCAGTAGCATTGCGAATGATATCATTGGTGAGGGAAAGAATCGGCTGGCTGGATCGATAATTCTCTTCGAGTTTTATAATCCTTGTATCTGCAAATACTTTGGGGAAACGCATGATATTATAAAAATCAGCTCCCCGAAAGGAATAGATCGATTGGGAGTCATCCCCCACCACCATCACATTTTCATGGCCATGGGCAAGCAGCCTGACGATGTCCGCCTGAATAAGATTGGTATCCTGATACTCGTCCACCATGATGTGCGAGTAGCGTGCGGCAATCTCCTGTCTTGCTTCAGGCACTGAATCCAGCAGACGTTTCCAGTTTACCAGCAGGTCATCATAATCCATGAGTCCATTATTGAATTTGAACTCTTTATAATGCTTATCAAGGTTTAGAATGTCATCAACATGCTCGCTGAGATGCGGGAATTGTTCATAAACGAGGTCGTCTATGTCTATGGATTTATTAATTGAGCCTGAAAGGATATTGACCAGCACCCTTTTGGTGGGAAACTGTTTATCACGCCCGGTGAGGCCCAATGAACCTTTGAGGAGATTGACGATTCCTTCAGCATCAGCCCGATCAATGATGGTAAAAGAGGAACCAAACCCCAGATGGTGCCCATGCCTGCGAAGCAGCATGTTGGCGATGCCGTGAAATGTTCCGCCCACCACACGTCTACAGGTTTCATTGAGCAGCTGGCCGGCCCGCCAAAGCATTTCCTGAGACGACTTTCTGGTAAAGGTGAGAAGCAGAATTTTCTCCGGATCTATGCCCTTCTCAAGCAGATACGCCACCCGGTAAACCAGGGTTCTGGTTTTCCCGCTGCCAGCTCCTGCAATGACAAGAAGTGGCCCTTCGGTGGTGGTAACGGCCTCTCTCTGGGGAGTGTTGAGTTCATCAAGATTGACTCCGGATATTGCGGAGTCCACAGGGATCTGAAAGCTGTCATTTTCCATGGCGGCCACTCTACCACAGAGACTTTTCAGCTGCAACGTTGGTTGACATAAGTGCCAGGGCGTTTATATTATCCTCCATCATTGTGACAGCAGTTATGTATCGGCAATTGCCGGAAGATAAAACAAATTTCAAATTGTAGAATAAGCCATGAATAGTAGCGCAATAGATTCAATTTTCACACAGGAAACTCTGCAGCAGCTCTTCCCGAAAGAGCGTACCGATGAATTTTTCGAGGCTCTGTTTGGTGATGCAGAAGATGGCGCTTATGACATAGAACTCGCCTATGGCGGAACCAGTGGCCAGACCTTGACAATGGAGCTGAAACTCCATGAACGTCCCGGCTGTTGTCTGGCCTGCAACCTGACTCAAGGCTTGCCGCAGGTATTCAGCAGGCACCCGATCATCAATGTGACAGGAATAGTTGATGAAATAGACAAGCTGCTTGGTGACACAGCAAACTGTAAGGAATGGTCACTTGGATATACAGAGCAGCGCAGTAAAGAGATGCATATAATACCCATCAACATCACCCTCGTCTGATCTATTTAAGAGCCAGCGACATAGCACAAAAAAAGGCCGATCCTGTCAGGATCGGCCTTTTTACATGCTCTTTTTTCGAATTATTAATTCAGGAGATATTTACTCTGGAACGTCCTTCGGCTTTTGCATTGTATAAAATATCATCAGCCCGCTCCATCCACTCTTCTAGGCTTTCTTCCCGCTTCCACTGAGTCAACCCGATGGATACACCAAGCTTGGTATTGGCGTCTGACCAGACACCCATATCATCAACAGCTTGACAGAGCCTTTCCGCCAGAATTCTACCGCTTTTTTGATCTGTATCATCCATTACAAGCAAAAACTCATCACCGCCAATCCGTACCAGCAAATCAGTTGAACGGATACTCTGACTAAAAGCATCAGCAACCAGTTTGAGTACCTGATCTCCACGCTGGTGGCCGAGGTTATCGTTTACCTGTTTAAAATAATCGAGATCAAGTGAGGCCATGGTTAACGGACGATTGTAGCGTCTTGCCCCTGCCATAATCTCACTGATGCGCTCTTCAAAAACCCTACGATTGCCAAGACCGGTCAAGGCATCTTTTCTTGCGCTTTCAAATAATTCTTCATACTCCAGACCACGTCTCAGCGATTCGGCCAGGATCAACAAAGATTCATTGATAAGATCTATTTCAGTATCAGAAAGTGCATTTTCATCTTTTAATATAATAAGGATCCCTGCATCCTCTGCAGTTTCCATGAGCCATTTATGTGCACAATGGCCTTCTTCACTGACATATGCTTTAGCTTCATTGTCAGAATTGTTTAAAACTTCTTCAGCAAAAGCAATAATGGAGCGACGCCTGGGGCCATGCCCGGAACAGAAGAGGTGTTTTTTGGCACGAACCTGATTTTGATAGCCTATCAGCTCATGCTCGACATGGGGCATTAACCACACTGAATAGGTCTCGATCATTGCAGAAACATCAAGCACACCAGCCATCCGACCATGCAGTTTATTCATGAGATCAAGACGTTCCGTCTGACGACGAAAATGATCAAGCTCGACCATAACCTGATCAATACTCTCACTTGATAATGTATTCGACATTGACGCTGCTAAACTCATCTTCATTTTCCTCTGTCTAAATTCTCAGTTACTACTCATATCGGTTCTGCAAAAGTAAATCTTTAGAACTTTTTTACAATTTATCCCTTTGCAATTGCCGTACCAGCAAGAGAATGTCACATTCTAAAAGAACGGACTCTTTAGGAAAAAGTGTTTTACTTGTCTTTTCAATATTTTACCTACATAACCACCCACGCTTCTTTGCTGTTCATTTTTTTGACATCTTCATTTGATTAGTGATTATTCTGATCACAGACTCCTCCACAGTGCGTCATTTTTTTGGCTACAACAAAAAAACACGCTGCAATTCAAACTGTTACAGCCATACTTCTAAATAATAGTTGTAGATATTTCCTTTTCCGGTTTACCCTATCTTTATTTGAATCACGTTGCTGGACTCTAAAAAAAATTCACCATAAATTTAACACAATTATTGCTACGCCATGAAACTGGAAGAAAAGATAGGACAACTTTTTATCCTCGGGTTTAAAGGGGAGAGTGTTGATCAACATCACCCCGTGCTTTCTGATATAAAAAAGAGGAATCTCGGAGGAGTAATTCTCTTTGACAGGTTGCTGGCTCAAAAAAAAAATCAAAACAATATTGTGAGTCCTGCCCAGGTCAAGGCACTGACCAGTGCATTGCAGGAACAGTCAACCACACCACTGCTTATTGCCATTGATCAGGAAGGGGGAATGGTCCGGAGACTTAAACCCGAGGCAGGATTTCCGGAAACAATGGACGTCTGGAATTTAGGCCAGAAAGATGATGCTACACTTACTTCCATCCATGCTGCATGTACTGCGCAAACTCTCAAGTTACTGGGTATTAACTTTAACCTGGCACCAGTAGTCGATCTCAATGTCTACCCGCAAAATCCAGTTATCGGGAAATTAAAACGCAGTTTTTCCGCTGATCCCAAATGCGTAGTTCGCCACGCAGCAATATGGATACAGGAACACAGGAAACAGAATATTTTATCCTGCATCAAACACTTCCCCGGTCATGGCAGTTCACAGACAGATTCGCACCTGGATTTTACAGATATCAGTAACAGCTGGAACCGGGATGAACTTATTCCATACAAAAAACTCATTGAGAACAATATGGCAGACAGTGTGATGCTGGGGCATCTGTTCCAGAAAGATCTGGATAAAAACCTCCCAACCAGTCTTTCTTCAAAAGTTGTTGAAAACCTTCTGCGAGGAAAACTTGGATTTCACGGACCGGTTCTCACCGATGACCTTCAGATGAAAGCCATCACAGAAATGTACGGGCTTGGAGAAGCTGTCTGTCTGGCCCTTGCCGCTGGAGTGGACATGATTATTATAGGAAACAATCTGGAGTATGATCCAGAATTTCTGAAACGGATTATTCCTGTAGTTCTCAGTGCTGTACAGAACAACAAAATCCCAGAGAATCGAATTCACACTGCATGGGAGCGAATAAGGACCATGAAAAGACTACTGAGCCCAGAGGGCTGAAATCGAATAATGGACAACGAAAAAAATATGGGATCAGAATATTCCAGCGAGTCTCATACTCCTGTCATCGGCTACATTCTCTGGATTTTTGGCTTTCTGGGGGCACATCGTTTTTACTATGGCCGCCCGATTTCAGGAACACTCTACTTCTTTACCTTCGGCCTCTTTTTCATCGGTTGGATCATAGACCTGTTTCTCATTCCGGGAATGAGCCGCAATGCATCATTAAAATTCCAGGATGGTTCCATTGATTATAATATTGCCTGGATTCTTCTGACCTTTCTTGGAATTTTTGGAATCCACAGATTTTATCAGGGCAAATGGATATCAGGAATCCTTTATCTTATAACTGGCGGTTTTTTTCTGGTCGGAGTTATTTATGACTTCTGGACAATGAATGATCAAATCAGTTTGATCAACATTAAAGAGAATAAAAACACTTACTGACAGGCATCAGTCGGATAGAGGAGTAGCATTTACAGTCAACTGTGATTCATCCAGGGCTGTTCGCACAATCAAAGACAATTTTTCCAGTGTTACCGGCTTGGTAAACCAGGCAGAAAACCCTGCATCACCCAGTTTTTCCTCAGATAATTTCTCTCCATATCCTGAACAGAGAATGACAGGAACCGTTTCCCGCTGTTTTTTCACTTCTCTGCACAGTTCCATACCGCTCAGGGATGGCATGGTCAAATCGGTGATAATAAGATCAAATCCATTGGGTTTGCAGGAAAAAACAGCCAATGCTTCACGGGACAGGGAACAGGTGGTAACTGTATAGCCTAGAGTTTCAAGAATTTTGCTGGTCACCTTGAGAACTGCTACCTGATCATCAACAACAAGAATATGTTCATCACCGGTGGGATGAACATGAAAATCCCTGGCCTGTGTCACGACAGTATCGGGCATAACACATGGGAAAAGCAAATGAAAGGCTGTACCCTTCCCTTTTTCACTTTTCAATTCAATCCGGCCGCCATAACGGGTAACAATACCGTGCACCATGGCAAGCCCCATTCCCGTCCCCTGACTTTTCTCTTTTGTTGTGAAATAAGGTTCAAACACCCGCTCCAGCAGTTCAGAGTCAATACCGCAGCCATTATCAGTCACACTCAATTCAACCCACTCTCTGCCCTGACTGTCCCTGTCACCTTTGGCAAGTCGTATTGAAAGCCTCCCCTGTCTCTCTCCAATCGCCTGAGCACTATTTGTGCAAAGATTGAGAAGGACCTGATGCAGTTGTACAGGATCAATGGAAACCATCCCGCAGTCTTCATCTACTTCCTGGCGTATTTCAATACTTACGGGCAGGGTCACACGGATCAACTTCAATACTTCTTTAACAATTGGATGCAGGTATTGAGGTAATGCTTTCTTCTCCCGGCTCCTTGAAAAAGTCAAAATCTGTTCAACCAGGCTTTTGGCTCTTTTTGCTGCAGCTAGAATTTCAGAGACATACTGCATGGAAGCAATATTTTCTTCGCCCTCACGTGTGGCCATAAGTCGCATAATCTCGGCATAGCCAACAATCGGGGTCAAGACATTATTAAAGTCGTGAGCAATGCCTCCAGCCAAAGTGCCGATGGCTTCCATTTTTTGTGCATGCCGCAACTGCAGTTCTGTTTTTCTTTGCTTGGTCAGATCAAAAAGCGTAGTGACAACACCTGTAACTTCCCCGTCGTCATTGCAGATCGGAGCTTTGTGAAAAATAACCGAACGCTCCGGTTTCCCGGAGTTTTTTATGGTAGCTTCAAATGATGTCTCTCCGCCATGGGCAAAAATCATGGTATCAATTTCCCGACTCCTTGCCACGGTTTCGATATCCAGAGATCCGTAAAAATCAGACAGATCAAAAAAAGCCGGATTAATATCAAAAAAAGCCCTAAAAGCCCTGTTTGCTCCTAAAAAACTTCTCTTTTGGTTTTGAATAAAAATAGGCGCAGGAATGGCATCAATCAAGCTCTGGTCATAACAAAACTCATGTTTACTGGAACTCGTTTCCCCGGACATTAGCTGCTGTACTCGTTTAAATCTTTCTCAACACCGGAACAATTAGTAAAAGATAACTCGAACAGGATATACATCAAACACATAATTATATTCTCAACAATTACCTTTCTTCATCAGCCAGATAACAGGCTCAATTACCCTTCATCAGTCCCACAGAGAAGTCGAACCGGTTAAGGATGCGTCTTTTTATTATAGTATAGTACTATTTATACTCGATTTGCCAATATCATGCATGCTGCCCTCACAGAAAAACAGCCCCGGACTATGCGTCTTTCCGCCATTTATCTGTTAGAAAACAAGCTTACAATGAGTGCTCCTGCTGTAGCTCTGCACATTTGACATTCACAAAATTACTTACTTGCCCTGATTCAGGTAGACAAAGGATCAACTCATGACACGTCAGCACTCTCATCAAAATTATTTTTCCAAATCAATTTGATTCATCGGTTTCGTCCTCCTTTGCCTTGACTCTTAATGTCTGTCTCGGTAGATTCCTCAGAAATGATTAATCGTTACACAATCAAATGCTGTTATTGTCTTATCCACTGAGCTGAATGATTTCCTTTTGAACCATATCAGATATTACGACTTATGAACCTAGATCCATTCCCCAAACCCTTCACCTGTAAGGAAAAACCGGATATCAAGTATCCATGTCCCTGGCTTTATAAAGTCATAGGGACTGACGAAGATACACTTAGAAAAGCAATCGAAACCATCCTTGGTAAGGAAGACCTCCTCATCACAAAATCCCACACCAGCTCTGGTGGTAAATACTGCAGCTTGAATGTTGAGCTGGTGGTTGAAGACGAAAAATCCAGGTTGAGGAATTACAACAATCTAAAAAATCACGCAGCCGTGAAAGTGGTGCTGTAAAGATAAAAATTATGAATAAAGAAACGGATAACAAAAACTTCCGCCTCATCCCGGTCCTTCGCGAGGGCGTTGCCGTGATTCAGATGATCTTTTTCAAGGAAGTGAAAACGCTTATCAAAAACAATCACCCGGATCTTGAAGAGTCTGCCCAGACCATGCTGGCTGGCTCAATTACCAACGAAATATTCGGTTCTCATAATCCGGAAGAGAAATTTCAATCATTTCGCAACAAACATCAGGGTACGATTGAACAGGAACTGCTGAATATAGCCAATGAGCTGCCACAAATGATAGCCCCTCTTGCAGATGCCTTACGCATCCAAACGCTTTGCGACAATCAGGAAGGAACAGATTCATCCCATGTATTGAAACAGGCGGACAGTTTTGGAATCTTGCCACATGATCGCGACATTCCCCTCCCTTCAGCATTCATGGAAACAGTGCGTGGGCTTGGTGCTGAGCATGAACTTATCATTCCCCCTGTTGAGTTTGACACAACAGAGGAACAAGATTTACTGCAATAACACTTTTCAAAAAACCCAAGGAGAAAAACATGAACAAATCAGTTACCGGTCTGGCTCTGGCACTTGCCGCAGTCCTTATGCTCCTGCTCAGTCCAGTGCAGAGTAAAGCGTCTGACAACGATTTTATCTTTGGCCTGCTCATGGTCGGGCCTGCCAATGATCATGGCTGGAGTCAGGCCCATTTTGAGGCTGGGAAAGATATTGAAAAACATATCCCGGGAAGCAAAATGATCTATATTGACAAGGTCAACCCTGCTGACCGCCCCGGTGTTACAATTCCTTTTCTTGTAGACGACCTTGTTTCCAAAGGCGCCAAATTGATCATTGGCAATTCTGATGACATGACCGATGGTATCCGTGAAGCGGCAATGATGCACCCTGATGTCAAATTCATTCATATCTCAGGCGATGATGCCCTGAACCCAAAATCTCCTGAAAATCTTTCCAACCTCATGGGCAGAATGGAATATGGACAGATGATGGCAGGATTTGCGGCAGCAATGACCACCAAAACAGGAAAGATCGGATACCTTGGCCCCCTGATTAATGACGAGACCAAACGTCTGGCTGCCTCCTGTTTTCTTGGTGCCCGATACGCATGGACAAAGGTTTTGAAAAAAGATCCTGCAGCTCTTTCTTTTAAAGTTTCCTGGATCGGTTTCTGGTTTAACATCCCCGGGGTTACTTCTGACCCGACTCAAGTCGCTAAAAACTTTTTTGCTTCCGGTGCTGATGTTGTTATTTCAGGAATTGACACCACTGAAGCATTAATTGTGGCCGACCAGAAGAAAAAAGAAGGTGCTGACGTGGCAGCCATCCCCTATGATTTCCAGGGCGGGTGTGAAACCGCACCGGATGCCTGTCTTGGCGTACCCTACTTTAACTGGTATCCCGGCTATGCTCATTTTGTTAACAACGCTAAAAACAACAGCTGGAAAAAAGAATGGCTCTGGCTCGGTCCACAGTGGAGCGACATGAATAATAACATGACCTCTTCCATTGGTTTTCAGAATGGAAAAGCCCTTGGTGGAGATGTACAGAAACAGCTTGCTGCTTTCACAAAAGGCCTTGGCGATGGAAGCATATCCCTGTTCACCGGCCCACTCAACTTCCAGGACAAATCTGTTTTTCTGAAAAAAGGCGAGACTGCCACAGATGAACAGATCTGGAATCTTCCCCAGCTTCTTGAGGGCATGGAAGGCGCGTCTAAGTAGTAAAGACGACCACAGAATGATGCATTCGTAAAAATTCTCCATCTTCTTCGTTGCTGCAGAAATCAAATTATTTCAACGTACCCTGGTACGCCGAAATAATTTGATTTTTCCGCGCCTCGAATATGAAGTTTTTTACAAATCCATCTTAGATTTCTACCTTTTTACGAGTTTATCGCAGAATATCGAATACAAAACATAAAGATTTTAGAGGTCCAATCACTTCAACTTTCTGTATTCGATATTTTTTCTTTTTCTCTACCTTTTGCCTCCCCTTTCCCCATGGATGTAACATTCCAGCATATCTCAAAAAGCTTCGGACCGGTTAAGGCCCTGACAGATGTCAGCCTCACAGCAAAAGCCGGAACCATCCACGGACTGATTGGGGAAAATGGTGCCGGGAAATCGACACTGATGAAAATCCTCACCGGCTACCAGTCCAAAACAGGCGGCACAATTCTCATGGATGGCAATGAGGTAATACTGGACAATCCCAAACAGGCAGCAAGACATGGTATCGGCATGCTCTACCAGGAGCCGATGGACTTCACACCTCTCACAGTTCTGGAAAATTTCTCCATTGGCATTCCCGGGCATAATCGTCGGGATCTCCGTTTTGCCCTGCAAAACCTCAGTGTTCGCTTTGGCTTCCATCTTGATCCGGATCGTTGTGTTGAGCAGCTCACAGTTGGAGAAAGACAGCAGATTGAGCTGCTGCGGCTTATCCATTGCCAAACACGTATCCTGATCCTTGATGAACCCACAACAGGTATTTCTCCTGCCCAGAAGGAAGTCCTCTTTCCAGCATTGAAACAGCTTGCCGCTGATGGCATGATTATTCTGCTTGTCTCCCACAAACTGGAAGAAGTGGCCACTCTGTGCGATGAAGTAACGGTACTACGCCATGGACAGGTTACCCATCACACCACAGCACCCTTTCACTTTCCTGAACTGCTTACAGCCATGTTTGGTTCTGTTCCGGAACGACAGGATAAGGCAGCAGTAAGAGAAAAAGGTTCGCCGGTACTTGTCATGCAAAAGGTTGAAGCCGCAGGTGAACGTCAGGGCCTTCACCATTGCACTATCAGTGTTGCTGAAGGAGAAGTCATTGGTCTTGCAGGACTTGACGGGGCTGGACAATCCACGTTTTTACGCCTTGCTGCAGGTCTGACAATTCCCGAACAGGGAACGATCCAGCTCTTTGGAGAAAAGCTTCCCAAAAAACCAGCTGCAAGCTCGTGTGCTCAAGCCCTTAGAACTTCTTTTATTCCTGCAGACCGCCTTGAAGAAGCACTTTTTACGGATGTCAGTCTCAGTGATCATTTCAGTTTAAAGAAAAAACAGAGTTCATTCTGGCGCTCTCAGCAAAAGGCCAAAAAACTAGCTGACACAGGTATCTCAACACTTTCCATCAAAGGACAGTCGGAAAACACTGCAGGAGATCTTTCTGGTGGTAACCAGCAACGGCTTCTCCTGGCCCTGCTTGACCCGCAATCTCGCCTGGTGCTCTTGGAAAATCCGACCAGAGGCTTGGATATTCGCTCCGGACACTGGGTCTGGCAATACCTTCGAAATAAACTCCCAAAAGAAACAAGCATTGTTTTTTCATCTCCTGAACTGGATGAAATCATACATTACAGTGACAGAATTCTTGTCTTTCACGATGGAGACATCGTAATGGACAGTGCTGTAACTGATACCAGCCACGATGCCATTGCCGCTGCCATGGCCGGGATGAAAGAATATGTCTAAAACATCATCAAAACAGATGAAAAAACTCAGCATTGACATACTGCTTGGCGGTGTTCTGGTCTTTGGCTTTACTGCACTTGTTTTACTGATTGCAGGAGCGCCAGTTTTTGCCACCCTGAAAAATATCTGGCTGGGCGCTTTTGCATCAACCACCAAAATCAGCCAGGTACTCTCTGTCTGGGTGCCTCTCACTCTCTGTGCATGCGGCCTGCTCTTTACGTTCAGGGCAAATCTCTGGAACATTGGTATAGAAGGACAGGTAATTATGGGGGCAATCGGCGCCATGGCAGCATTGCGTATTCCAGGAATCGAAAATCCGGTACTTATCACTGCTCTGGCATTTTTTGCATCCATTATTGGTGGCAGTTTATGGGGACTGTTTGCAGGGCTCCTTAAAACAAAAGGTGGAGTCCATGAAATCTTTGGCGGCCTTGGTCTGAACTTTGTTGCCCAGGGATTTATCCTCTGGCTCATATTTGGCCCATGGAAACGACCGGGTATCGCATCAATGAGCGGCACTGAGCTCCTCCCCCGTGAACTCTGGCTCTCAACGCCACCGGGATGGCGCGTATCCATTGGAGGGCTGGTCATTGGTGTATCTGTTCTAATCCTCACCTGGCTGCTACTTGAAAAAAGCATGCTTGGTCTCAAACTGACAGCAATCGGCCAAAATCCCAGAGCAGCACGCCTCTATGACATCTCACCTGTTGCTCATTATCTGCAATCCATCATCATTGCCGGTGGCTGCGCAGGAATTGCAGGCTTCCTTCAGGTAACAGCTGTTTATCACAGACTTATCCCTTCAATTTCCAGTGGCTATGGATATCTTGCCCTGTTGCTTGTCATGCTGGCAGGATACCGGATCAGTCTGGTCCCGTTCCTTGCTCTCTTTTTTGCCGCTTTAAATGTGGGCGCCATCCAGCTGCCCATTGTCCTGCAACTTGATTCCGCTCTTTCCGGCGTCATCCAGGGATGTTGTGTATTAAGTACTCTGTTCATAATAGGCATCCGGCAAAAAAGGAAACAATCATGATAGGAGATCTTTCATTACCGGTTCTCATTGCATCCGTACTGACTGCCAGTGCACCTCTTATCATTATTGCGCTTGGTGAAACACTTACGGAGAAGAGTGGAGTGATCAACCTTTCACTTGACGGTGTTGTTCTTTTCTCGGCCATGGCGGCCTTTGTCGTTGCCAAAACAACAGGCTCTTTGCTCCTCGGATTTTTGGCAGGTGGTTTTGCCGGCATGCTGACCGGCATTATTGTCGGCTATTTCAGTGTCTACCTTCACCTGTCACAGGTGGCCGTTGGATTTGCCCTGTCCCTACTTTGTCGTGATCTCGCCTATTTTCTTGGAAATCCATACAGCAGAGTGCAGGGCCCCACACTGCTTGCCGGTAAACTTCCCTTTTATGAAGCACTCCCCTCTTCCCTGCAGATTATCCTGACTCAACCACTCACTGTCTGGTTTGCTCTTTTATTGATTTTTATACTTTATTATTTTTTCTCATTCAGCAAAGCCGGGCTTTGCCTGCGTTCTGTGGGAGAAAATCCGGCAGCTTCATTTGCCCGCGGCCTCAATCCGGGTAGAATTCAGATGGCAGCAGTGCTTGCCGGAGCTTTTCTGGTGGGGGTCGGCGGAGCTGCATATTCACTCTCGTTAAAACCTGGCTGGGGCAGGCCACAAGGGGCTGAAGGCATTGGCTGGATTGGTCTTGCGCTCGTCATATTTGGCGGCTGGCACCCCATGCGTGTGGCACTTGGAGCCATGCTCTTTGCCTTTCTGCAGGTGAGTGGCATCGGTCTGCAGGATATCTTTCCCGGCGTTCCGTCACAGGTCTTTCAGACGGCCCCTTTCCCGCTGATGATCTTCACCCTGGTTTTCATGCACTATTCAACAAAAAATAATCGCAAGCAGGGTTATCGTGAAAACAGATTCCAGCGAATAATCGGAAAGCTGTTCATGTCGCGTGCGCCTAAGGCAATCGGAAAAAGCTACAGACAGGAATAGAAGATACCAAAAAAAAATGCTTGGCTTATGACTCCACCAGGAGCACTTGAACAAGCCCACGGACAGAATTACAACAGAACAGTGCTGTTGCCTGATGAAGATCATCAAGGGTCAGGACTTTCTCCTGGACAGAAACTGGCTCAGCCAGGAGTCTGGCGCGCATGGTACCGGCAAGTAAACCTGATGAAACCGGTGGCGTGTAATAGCGGCCATCCAGAAAAACCACAAGGTTTGAAATACACCCTTCAGTGACTTCTTCCCGTTCATTCAAAAAAATCATGTCAAAAAGAGAATGGGCTGTGGCTTCTGCAAACTCCTCCTGAAACAGATCCCTCCTGCTGGTTTTATGAAAAAACCATGGCAAAGAAGATTCTACTCTTTTTTCCGACAACCCCACGCAGGGCAGGCTGACAAGAGATGCTTGAGGTTTCTCCGGCAGGCTTCGGATCGCTGGAGGATCACATGGCTGAAAAGTTGTTTTCACTGTGCCATCCTTGGCAAGGGTCAGTCGAACCCTGTGACACTGATTCTCCACTGTTTCTTCTGTTTCCAATATGTGGAGAGAAGCTAGAACCTCTTTAACTGAAAAATTGAAACAAAAGTATTTAGCCGATTTTTCCAGACGCTCAAGATGCTCATCAAGTAGCCAGAACCCTTTATCAGGTACCAGGAGAAACGTCTCAATAAGTACAAATTCAGGAACAGGTTTTGTCAGGAAATGGGCTTTCAGAAGACATTCCTGCCACTCCTGTTCCGGATCAGAGTCATGAACAATGCCTGAACCAATCCCCATTTCTCCTTTGCTGCCGCTAAGACGAATGGTACGAATGGGTACATTAAATGCTGCGGTTCCATCTGGAGCAAAATAGCCAATTGCTCCCGTATAGATTCCCCTTGGAAACTCTTCAAGCTCACGGACAATCTCCATAGTCCGTATTTTAGGCGCTCCGGTAACCGACCCGCAAGGGAACAGGGCTTTTAAAATGTCATACATTCCAACTGATTTCAGTACGCTATCTTTTGTTTCAGCATAGATCGTGGAAGTCATCTGCAATACACTCTCATACCTCTCCACATCAAAAAGTGACCGGGTAACCACTTTCGCGTCGCCAAACTGATGGGTGAGACGAGCCAGATCATTTCGCAGCAGATCAACAATCATCACATTTTCGCTGCGATTTTTTATGTCTCTTTGTAGTGTTTCGCAATTTTCCAGATCTTCTTTCATATCACGCCCGCGTTTCATTGTGCCTTTCATGGGACGGACCAGGATGGAATGCGGATCTATTCTGAAAAACAGTTCAGGGGAAAGTGAGAGAATATGCTCAGATCCAAGATGCATCATTGCCCCATAGGCAACCGACTGGTTTCGACGCAGAGCGCGGTAAAAAGCTTCCGGCGATCCTGAAAAATCAAAAAGAAGCTTTAAGGTATAATTTACCTGGTATGTATCACCTGCAGCGATGTACTCCCTGATCCTATGGATGGCCTGCAGATAACGCTCTTTTTTCTGACTGAGTTGTATATTCTCTGCGCAGAATTCAGTAAGTTCCCTGCCTGAAGTTCGAAAGGGAAAATCTGTGATACCATTTTCATGATTATAGCGATACGGCTCCTGAAAAACACCAAGGGAAACAAGGGGATTACCCGCAGCTAACTGTAACGGTAAAAGCTCAGCCAGTTGAGGTTCCAGCAGGTAGCCAAATTCATAACTCATCCAACCGGCCAGATACAGCCCTTTGGCAATAACCTTCTCCAGTTCAGCAGCAAAGATAAACGGGTCATCTCCCGGGAAGAAGTCCAGACGGTCTTGTGGTTTCAAAAAGAGAAATGAATTTTTATTTTCACTGTCACTGCGCGCAGTATCAAGGAAAACATATTCACCTTCATTCTGAAGTTCACTCAGCAGGGAATTTAACTGTTTTTGTTTCAATGACTTCATGCATCCCTCTTCTATCAAGTCAATGAGGAATTTCAAGAAAAAACATCACAACATAAGCATGGTACTCTGCAATGGAAAACCATTCAGCGCTTGCGTCTGGATAAAAAATAATCTATATTAGCTGATTCTGCGTCACTATTTCTGTATCATTGAATCACTTGGCTGCAAAGCATTCATCAGACAGCACTGTCATGACTCGTTTTTATTATCACCTGTATTATATAAGGAGGCCCTATGCTAATTAAGGATTGGATGGCAACCACCATACTCACCGTGGATGCCAACACCTCGGTCATGCGAGCCGGAAGAACAATGAAAGACAACAACATCAGGAGATTGCCGGTTGTCTCTCAAGGAAAACTTGCAGGCATTATCACTGATCGTGATCTGAAAGAGGCATCTCCATCCTCTAAAACAGACATGGACCTGCATGAAATGTACTATCTTCTTTCCGAGATGAAAGTTAAAGATGTCATGACTGAATCTCCCATTCGTTTATACCTTGATGACACACTGGAAAAAGCAGCGCTTGTCATGCTGAACGAAAAAATTTCCGGGCTGGTCATCGTAGATGAAGAAGAGAATCTTGTCGGTCTCCTCTCTGAATCTGACGTTCTTCGAGGATTCATCCATGCCACCGGCATTCAGGATGGCGCTTTTCAGATTGTCATGGATATGTCGGATGCCGGAGGATCAGTTTCCAGGCTCATCGATGTTCTTCGTCAGAATCGAGCCAGAGTCCTTTCCATTCTCACTTCCTTTGAAGATGCTCCAGCCGGTTCAAAACGCGTTTCAGTTCGTATCATGCCGTACAACGGTGAAGTTGAAGAACTGGTCAAAGAGCTTAAAAGCATGGAAGGCTACACCATTGTCAGCCAGGGAATTGACGATTTAAAGAATTTACCCAAAAAATAATCCAACTAATCTCTTTAGATAGAAAAAAACAGAATACTATCCATAAACAACAAAGGAGAAACACCTATGTCGAGAAAAATGGTCACAATTGATGGTAACCAGGCATGTACCCATGTAGCTTATGCCACCAGCGAAGTTATCACCATCTATCCCATTACGCCATCTTCCCCCATGGCAGCAGAGGCTGATACAAAAGCCACCGGGAAACAGGAAAACATCTGGGGTTCCATCCCGGTAGTAACACAAATGCAGTCAGAGGGTGGCGTTGCAGGCTCTCTGCATGGCTCTCTTTCAACTGGTGTTCTGTGTACCACTTTTACTGCTTCCCAGGGTCTGCTCCTGATGATCCCGAACATGTATAAGATTGCCGGTGAGCTCACTCCCACCGTCTTTCATGTAACAGCACGTTCTATCGCAGCTCAGGGACTCTCCATTTTCGGCGACCATGCTGATATTTATGCAGCACGTCAGACCGGCTGGGGTATGCTCTGCTCCCAGAATGTACAGGAATGTATGGATATGGCTCTCATCGCCACTCAGGTGAGCCTTGCCTCCCGTATTCCTTTTGTTCACTTCTTTGACGGTTTCCGTACCTCCCATGAAATTCAGAAAATTGAAGAACTGACCATGGACGATATGGCAACAA
This sequence comes from Desulfocapsa sulfexigens, assembly GCA_015662865.1. Taxonomy (GTDB): domain Bacteria; phylum Desulfobacterota; class Desulfobulbia; order Desulfobulbales; family Desulfocapsaceae; genus Desulfocapsa; species Desulfocapsa sulfexigens_B. The sequence continues at coordinate 5,862 of DQTH01000288.1, read as the reverse complement.
TGATCGATGAAGATCTTATCATCGCCCATCGTAAACGTGCACTGTCCCCAGATCACCCAACCATGCGCGGTACTGCTCAGAACCCTGATGTTTATTTCACAGGTCGTGAGACTGTTAATAAATTTTATAATGCTGCTCCTAAAATTGTCCAGGACACCATGGACAAATTCGCTGGGATCACCGGACGTCAGTACCACCTCTTTGATTACTACGGTGCCCCCGATGCAACAGATGTTGTTGTGATGATGGCATCCGGTTGTGAGACTGTTTCCGCTACAATTGATCACCTTGTTTCCGAAGGTAAAAGCGTTGGTCTTGTTATTGTCCGTCTGTTCAGACCTTTTGACTGCAAAGCAATGGTAAATGCCCTGCCTTCCTCTGTTGAGCGTATCACTGTACTTGACAGAACAAAAGAGCCGGGATCAGCAGGTGAGCCGCTCTATCAGGATGTACGTACCGCAATCGGTGAAGCCACTGAATCCAATACTGCCGCTTATCAGCCACTGATTCTTTCCGGTCGTTATGGACTCGGCTCTGCAGAGTTCACTCCTGCAATGGCCAAAGCTGTATTTGACAACATGGAAGCCATGGCTCCCAAGAACCATTTCTGTGTTGGACCAAATGATGATGTTGCAGGAACCAGCCTTGATTATGATCCCAACTACTCCATTGAAGGCGACGATGTTTATCGTGCCATGTTTTACGGTCTCGGATCTGATGGTACAGTTGGTGCAAACAAAAATACCATTAAAATCATTGGTACAGAAACCGACAACTCTGCCCAGGGTTACTTTGTTTATGACTCTAAAAAATCCGGTTCCATTACCACTTCTCATCTGAGATTCGGCAAGAACCAGGTTGTTGCCCCTTACCTAATCAATAAGGCCAACTTCATTGCCTGTCATAACTTCACTTTCCTTGATCAGTACGACATGCTGCGCAACCTTGAAGATGGCGGAACATTTCTTCTCACTACCACCTTTAACTCCAAACAGATCTGGAAAGAACTGCCCAACAACGTGCAGAGAGACCTGATCAATAAAAAAGCGAAATTTTATATCATTGATGCCCTGTCCCTTGGTCAGGCCCTGGGTCTTGGTGCTCGTATCAACATGATCATGCAGACCGCTTTCTTCCTCATTTCAGGTATCATTACCGAGAAGGAAGCCATTGCCGCTATTAAGACTGCCATCAAAAAGACTTATGGCAAAAAAGGCGACAAGGTTGTCAACATGAACTACGACGCCGTTGATGCTGCAGTTAAAAACATCGTCAAAGTGAAACTTGGTAAATCCACAAGTGGCCATGCAATGCCTCCAACGGTTCCTGACCATGCCCCTGACTTTGTAAAAAATGTCACAGCTAAAATGATTGAAGGCAAAGGCGACCAGGTTAAAGTATCAGAAATGCCAAATGACGGTACCTGGCCAACTGCCACCACTCAGTATGAGAAACGTAACATCGGTGTTTACGTACCGGAGTGGATCGAAGAAAACTGTATCCAGTGTGGTCAGTGCTCGCTTGTCTGTCCCCATGCTTCAATTCGTATGAAAGTCGGTAAAATGGCCAAAGCTCCAAAGAGCTTTAAATCCATCCCGGCTGTTGGAAAAGCCTTCAAGGGTTCCGAATTTGCCGTTCAGGTATTCACCGAGGATTGCTGTGCTTGTACACAGTGTGCTGATGTATGTCCGGGCAAGAAAGGCAACAAAGCTCTGCAGATGGTTCCGAACACTGAGAAAATTCGTGCCACTCAGACTAAAAATGTGGAATACTTCCTCTCCCTTCCTGAAGCCGCACCAGCAGATGTCAATCCTGCGACCATTAAGGGAAGCCAGCTGATCCGCCCACTGTTTGAGTTCTCAGGCGCCTGTGCCGGTTGTGGTGAGACTCCATACATCAAACTTGTTACCCAGATGTTTGGTGACAGAATGCTGATTGCCAATGCAACCGGTTGTTCCTCCATCTACGGCGGTAACCTGCCGACCACTCCATACTGTAAACGTGAAGACGGACGCGGACCAGCCTGGGCCAACTCGCTCTTCGAGGACAATGCAGAATTTGGACTTGGTATGCGCGCATCTGTAAACAAACTTGGTTCTCAGGCTATTGAGCTGTTGGACAAGGCTGTTGCTGAGAAACTGATCACCAAAAAAATGGCAAATGATATCAACAAGGCTCCTCAAAAAAGCCAAAGTGACATCGAAGCTCAGCGTGATCGTGTCGGTAAGCTGAAAGCAAAACTCGCCTCCGCAGGTGACAATATTATCGCCAAACGCCTTCTTGGTGTTGCTGATTATCTTGTGAAAAAATCAGTATGGATCTTCGGTGGTGACGGTTGGGCATATGATATCGGATATGGTGGACTGGATCACGTACTTGCTTCGGGCGAGAATGTGAATGTAATGATCCTTGACACTGAGGTGTACTCCAATACTGGTGGTCAGATGTCCAAGTCCACTCCTCGTGCAGCCACTGCGCAATTTGCTGCAGGTGGTAAGAAAATGCCCAAGAAAGATATCGGCATGATCTTCTCCACATATGGTAATGTATACATTGCCAAGGTTGCCATGGGTGCCAATCCCACCCAGGTTACCAAGGCAATTGCTGAAGCCGAGGCATACGATGGACCTTCACTGATCATTGCTTATTCACACTGCATCAACCATGGTATTAACATGACCAAGGGTATGCTTCAGCAGAAAAAGGCTGTGGCTTGTGGTCACTGGCCGCTATATCGCTTCAACCCTGAACTTGAAGCAGCAGGTAAGAACCCTCTCTCCATTGACTCAAAAGAGCCCACCATCACTTTTGAGGAATATGCAATGGGCGAGAATCGCTACCGCATGCTGAAGATGATGAATCCTGAGCACGCTGACGAGCTCATGGAAGCATCCCAGAAAGATGTGACCAAGGGCTGGAAGTTTCTCCAGGCCAGGGCTGCATCACTCGATCCGGAGCAATAAACCGCAGTTCATCAGCACCCCATCTTTGCCCGTTCAGGCATTGTCGTATAGTTTTACTATTACGACAAGACCTGAACGAGCAAACCTGGACCCCTGCTAAACGGCTTAGCTCCACAAAGTAATAAAGATAAGAACAAAAAAAGGGCCTTGGAAGAATTCTTCCAAGGCCCTTTTTTTGTTCTTCTTTACAACAGAACAATAAGAGTTTTCCAGCACTCCGTCATGATGAGAACGAAGTGTCTGGGGAACTCTTTTATAGGTCTGGGTCTACCTCTTCACCTCTGGCCGCCTTAATATCCTTATAGGCCTTGATGGACTCAGTCACTGAATCATCCTGACGCTGCTTAATCTCTTTTACTTTCTCCTGAATCTTATCCTCTCTGATGGAGAGACCTTCAGCGCCAAAGAGCGCGTTTGCAAGATACTTAAAGGAAAAAAGCATCAGTTCCACATCATCATTCTTAATTTTTTCAACAGTTTCATCATCAATGATATAGGTATCAAGGAAAGTGCTCTCAAGGATGAATCTACGGAAATGATCAAGATCAGTGGAAGCCATGAAGAACATGCGTTTTGCCTGTTCAGAAAGAGAGGCCTGATGTCCAAAGGATTTACGACGCATCACCAGACGCAACCAATCTTTATTCATCTCATCACGGACATCAACACCCTGATCGGCCCGCCACTCGGCAACGGTCCATTCCTTGTCCTCTTCAAAGCCTTTGCAATGATCTTCTTTAACGATAAAGAAAAATTTCTCTTCATCTTTATGATCAGCACCCTCGCCCATTGCACCTTGTCCTTCATGAAAATCTGCCATACCCACAGGATAATAGCGGCAGGCAGAAGGACGATCTGTGTAGACGGTACAACCTTCTGGTGTAACAAAAGGACATTTATTATCATCTTCGCGAAGCTTAAGAGCAACACCCGGCATATCTGTCTGCTCCAGATACACTGGCGTTGTATATTTCTCCAGGAACTCATGGGCTGGTATTCCAAGCCGTTTTTTGAGCATCAAAATATCATAAGGAGTCAAAATAATCTTAATCCCGCCACAACAGGCAGTAAAGCATTTCACTCCCGGATGACAGCGAAATTTAATCTTGGACTCCATTGTCAATTTCTTGGGAAGAATATTGGAAGGGTTGAGTCCCTTACCAAATAATGTTTTTTCTTTGCCTGACATATCCTGCTCACTCATTCCAACACCTTTTATCAATTATTTATATACTGATATCTCATTTGAAGAGAACTAACCCTCCACAAGGGGGGATAGGTACCTTATGAAAACATTTTCTTTTAGAAAACAGATGCGCGTAGACTCCGAGAAAATATTCTGCAAGGTACTAATTTGCTCACGATGAATCATACATAGTAAACATATAGCAAGGTCGTGTCAAACCTATTTCCCTAGGGTTTTCGGCATTTCCGCAAATCTAATATTTTTATAATTCAATTTCCTTGCGATTTGACAGAAACAGACTTATAGTCGCCCCTAACAATTTACTAATTACATTTTTTTCTGGATATATTGCATGAAACTTTTTGTTCGCCCAGTAGATTTTTCCAGAGTTCACACCCTGGTTTACCACCTTCCTGAAGGCCCGACTCTGGCTCTTCCACCGGAAGGAATTGAAGAATTCCTCGAACTTGAACTGAGTATCGGCCATGTCTGCGACACGTCTGATATTGATGGAGTTGTTCATTTCTTTCCCAAAGGAAACGCCTGACCTCCTCTTTCCCTATTACATGAAAACGCCACTCCCTTGCAATTTTTCTCTGCAGTCGGATGGGCATGTTCACACAAAATATTGCCATCATGCCACCGGCGAAATGGAAAGCTATGTTTTATCTGCTATCAATGCCGGTCTGAAAGAAATCGTTTTTCTTGAACATATGGAGGCAGGTGTCCACTATTTTGAAACCACCTGGCTCACCGAAAAAGACTTTGATATTTATTTCGCAGAAGGCAAACTGCTGCAGGACAAATACAGAGATACAATTCGGGTGTCTCTTGGAGTGGAGGTGGGATACAGCCCCAGCCATAAAGAAGAACTACTTGAACGTCTGACAAAAAGAAAATGGGACAGAGTTGGCGTTTCCTACCATTTCATGTCTCTACCAGACCAACAATACCATCCGAACCTGGTGAGCAGGAACAAGAAAAACATTCGTGCCATTGAAAAGGCAGGGAGTGGAAAGGTACTTGATAACTATTTCAGCACACTTCTGGAAGCTGTAAAAGTTCTGCCCGGAACAGTCCTTTGTCACCTCGACGCTGCTTTACGATTTCAACCCGGAATCACGATAAATAAACACTACCTGGAGCCAATCAAAAGCATTCTTGAAGCGGTAAAAGAAAAGGGCATGGCATTGGAGATCAACACCTCAGGATTTACCATCAGAGATATTCCTTTCCCTGCACCTTTTATTGTAAAAGAGGCTCTGAAAATGGATATTCCCCTGCTCCCCGGGTCGGATGCTCACAATCCTGAAGATGTTGGAAGAAAGTTTGCTTTGCTGCCTGATTACCTGAAATCAATCACAGAGTAATCTCAGGGTCCATCCTTTTTACAGCAATTCATCCATTGCAGCTTTTAAAATTTCTGCGTTAAAAGGCTTCTGCATAATCTTATCAACCCCTGCTTCACGCGCTGCTTCATTGTCATTTGCTTCGTTCTGGGTGGTCACCATAATGATGGGTAACTCTTTTGAAGAGTATTTTTTTCGAATTTCCCCGGCAAGCTGTACTCCAGAAATATCGGGCATATTCAGATCAGTGAGTACCATTGTCGGTTTTTCCTTCTGCAACCACTCGATTGCTGTTGCCGGGAATTCGAAGAGGACAGGCTCAAAGCCCAACTCATGGAGAGTTGCCTTATAGATGGTAAGAATC
>DQTH01000141.1 GCA_015662865.1 Desulfocapsa sulfexigens | reverse complement strand
TCTCCGCAACCAGCCATCGTGGTGATGACCGTGTTTCGCCGACAGGCGTACCGGCCCCCTGTCATGAAGTGGATGACCTGTTTGATACCGTTATCCTGCTCAAGCCGGAACAGGATGCGACAATTCAGCTTGAAATTATTCGCAATAACGGCACCGTTTCAGATTCGGGTGTCGCTCTCAACCTTGATCCGTCGACAATGATGGTAAAAGAGGGGTAACTGTCATAGACTATAATTCTTCATCAGAAAGTGAGGGTGAATTTCTGACGTTAAGCGCAGGCAGGGCCTCTATGTTCTCCAGTATAAATACAACGATAGGAGAATACAAATGTTATCGTCAGGAGTTGACGCCGGCGGGGGAAATACTTCAAAGAGAAAGAAATGTCCTTCCCGGGGAAAGCGTTATTCAAAAGCACAAAAAGAAGAGATTCTCAAATTCGCCCAAGCCAATAGCGTTGAAGAAGCAGCTGTCAAGTTCAATGCAACAGGCAGCTCCATCTATGAATGGCGCCGTGCTTTAAAGCGTCGTGGCGGTGATGATGGCACTGTTGAAGGTGAAATAAAGATAGAGGATCCAGCGGAGAATAGAGACCAAAAGATTATAATGATGTGGCGTCAGCATCCAGGCTTTGGTCCGAGCCAGATTCGCAACATGCTTAAACGGGGTGGTTTTAAAGTTTCGGTCGGTACCGTGCGCCATGTAATGGAAGGAAATGGCTATATCCCACCGACGTTGAAACGTAAAGAACATGTTGGACGTTATGAGGCTGATCGTCCACGTGAACTGTATCACTTGGACTTCTATCATTTTTATGTTCACAAACAAAAACAGTGTGTCTTATTCATTGAAGACGATTACTCCCGGTTTATTGCTGGCTGGGCCATGGCACCAGCAGAGCGGGCAGATCCGGTAATTGAAAGTTTTGAACAAGCGGTCAGGCGATATGGCAGGCCGGAAGGGGTGATGTCTGATCGCGGCTCAGCTTTTCATTCCTGGCGTGGGCTGTCTCGTTTTGAGGCTTTACTGGAAGATTACGAGATTAACTATTATCTTGCCAAAGAGGCGGCAGTGAATGGTAAAGTTGAAGCGCTGAATGCCAGCTTTCAGAAGGAATGTGTAACCCAAACAGAGTTCATGGATTTGACGGATGCCGCCCGAGGAATAGGACGATGGGTGGAGCATTACAACCATCGGCGCACTCATCACGGTCTTGGTGGATTGCTGGTTCCTGCAGATCGTTTTTACGGGGTGGCTGAACAAAGCTTAAAGAAAATTGAGCAGGGGCTCGGAGCGGACACGACGGATCTCACCAGTATTGATCGACGAGGACTGGATTTATTCAGGGTAGTGTCTTACGGCGGCAAACCGCAGATATGGCTGATGGGAGAAAAGATTCTCGGATAATGGGTTGAAAAAATGGATGGTTGTTTCGTATAAAGCAAGGTCGACCAAAACCAGAAACAACCATCCACAACCGAAAATGAATATAAAAGAAGATCTCCGAAATAACAAGCTTACAATAATCGCCGCATATAAATTTGTTATGGAACTGGCAGCTACCATGCACTTATCCCTCGAAGGTACCCTCTCCGCTATTTGCGAAGATGTCGGGGTGAATCGGACGCAGGTGTATGAACGTAAAAAACAATTGGAAAAAATCCTGGAAGGTTTGGAACTTGCGAATCCAGGTCGCCCTTCCTGCCCGGCCTCCGTGGTGAAGGATACCCAGGATAGGGAATTACGCGAAAAGGTTTTACGTTACCGCTTGGAACACCCGGGAGCCGTGGTGCTTCATGGCAGTGGACGGGCCACATACAGTAATGGCTTTATCCGTTTTATTCTTGACCTGCTGGACGAGTGGGAAGGTTCACCGGAAAATTTCTGTAAACAGGCAGAAATTCCATACTCAACTCTCCGGGTTTGGATCAAAAAAGATGAGAACCAACCTTTTGTCTGGCAATCAGACAAGCCTATTCCTTGTATACGGGTATCGGCCAGTGAAGATGTCTGGCGTATTGTCGAAGATTACGAAGCCTGGCAAGGGAGCATCAGGGATTTCTTCAAGTATGAAGCAGCCAGGATGCATATGGGGCCCACTCCGATTCGCAGAGTATTGGTGATATGCGGAATGCTGCCTCCTCGTTCAATCAAATCACCGCGTTATAGGGGATCTACAACGAAATGCCAACCCGGCAGCATCCTGGTGACAGATGGTAAAGAAGTAGGTGTACAATGTACTGGTACCGGGGAAATGATAGCCTTTAATTGGCAGGGAATCGTTGATCAAGCAACAGCCTGCCATACAGCGGTGGTTATTACAGCAACGGAATGTGCTGCTGGTGTCCGTCAAGCCTTTGACGACAGCTGTACCTTTCTTGGCCGGAAGCCACAGGCCCTGGTGCATGATAATAAACCTATTCATAATGACCAGGAATTACGCGAGCATATTGAGAAAACGACAAAAATGATACCAGCTGCCCTGGGAACTCCTGAAAATAAAGCCGTTATTGAAGGAGAGTTCGGAAAATTTGAACAGGCCGTGGGCACCATTGTTCTTGACGATACCAACAAGCCTGCATTGCTAAAAAGTGCTGTGCACGAGATCTGTCGCGCCTATACGGCTGGACTTAATCATGCGGGACGAGCAGAGTTTAATGGGAAAAGTCGAGAGCAGGTGTTGCGGGAATATTGCCCTGATCCCGAAAAGGATCGTGAATTTATAGAGCAACTCCATGCCGATCACACAGAGCCTGGGCGTATTGATGTGCTGCCGACTACCTCAGTAAGTCGTGCCATATTGGATGAAGGCTTTACTCAATTTGGTCTACAAGATCATGACCAGGGAGGACAGATACGCCTGTGGCTTGCCGGACGTTATACCCCGGAGGCTATACGGCAGGGACTGGCAATCTTTGGCGCCGAATGGAACAAGGGCCGTCTCCGTAATAAAATGGCTCATCGTTATCTGGTCAAGGTAATTCAAAACCGTCAGGAAGATATTGATCTTCGTATACAGGAAGAATTGTTGCGAAAATTTGCCCAAAAAGAGCGTCAAGGCTGGTTACAGGAATTTGAAACTGAATATCGACAGTTGAAAAAGGAATGTGACGGAAGTTCTCCGGAAAAGAATCTCTTGTTTTGCCTGGGTGAAAAAGCTGTATTTGGTGGTTTAGCCCTGCAGAGGACTTTTTGGGAAGGTAAGCTGAAACACATGCTTGAAAAATGTCATGATAAATTTTCCGTTGTCTGTCGTCATATCCGCCGGTTATTTGAAGGCAAGTGGAATGATCGGTTCGTACTGATCAGCAAGCTGGTTGCATGGGAGAATCAACTTAATAGTCGAGTCATTTGAGGAACAGCCATGTGCCTGCAGCCGTTTTAAAGGCCAGGTGTCAATTTTAAAAGGTAGTAACAACCAGGCAGGGTAACAATCGGACTACCTCGGTTATTTGGTAGACTTGTTTCTTGAAAATCAATCTATTTGAAACTGATTTTTGGTAGTAGCGGCTCACACTGGACATCAGTTTGAGTCAGACTAGCTGGAAAGATGGAGGCTTTTCTGTATCTTTCAGTGTCAGGAATTAATCTATGAAAGTGTTTGACAAGGACACATAGTTGACCGCCGAAAAGTTGTTTTTTTAGTCGAAGAAATATGCCAAATGGCAGAATCAGCTCTTTCTGGTGA
>DQTH01000012.1 GCA_015662865.1 Desulfocapsa sulfexigens | reverse complement strand
GCCCAGGGTCTGTAAACGTCCACTCAATAAATGGGCAGAGGCAAAAATCAAGAACCTGACGATCTAAGAGGGATGCTTAAGTCAACAACATTGGGGGGGGAGGGGCGGGGTGAGTAGAAGTAGACATTTGGGTGGCTTCTAGACAGGTGCTTGTATGAGAGTCTGCAGCCAGGCACGGCAGGTATCAAGTCGTTTTTTTTCAGAAGCATACTGTAAATTGTTGAAGAGGCTTTGCTGATACTGATTGTTTCGGCTGAAAGAGAGGCCAGCACCCTGTTCAGCTCATGGCAGAATCTGTCGGACAGAAATGAGTCGGATTTGCAGCAATGTGTTTTTTGACTGCTGTTGGAAGGAGGAGTTGCCTGGCTGCAGCAGTGTTTATCGATTATTTTGCAGAGTGCCTTCTCCGTTTTGCTTAACAGAGCGGACATGTCAACACCCCGTGACTGGTCATGATCAATTGACTCAGCGTGTTTGAGTTGTGCTCTGTAAGCACTGAAAGAATGTTCCATTTCAGCAGTTGTTACAGCCTCAACAGATGAAGCAATTCTGGCAAGAACAGTTTCCACCCGAAGATCGCTGTGCAATGCTGATGTATAGTCAACCAGATTCATATTGTTTTCCTGAAGAATTTTATCAAAAAATCCGGAACTTGGATACTCACTGATCACGTCATTGAGTGTTTGGTTCAGGAGGACTTCAGGTATCACTACACAACAGGCTTCGGTGGAACCCAGAATTACCCGATGGAGGAGCATTTCCTCACTGGCATGTTGATAGACATCGCAATACTCGAGTTCTGTAAGGTTGCAGACGCTTTTCTGGTAATCCTGAAACGCTATTTTCATGAGGTGAAAGCAGAGTCTCGGATCGATCTGTTTTTGTTTTTCTTCCTGCTCCATTGAACCTTCAGTGGTGAAAGTCTGGATAATTGGATATTCGTTTTTTTCTATATTATATCCCATCGCCTGCCGGAAACAAAATATTTCCGCTTTTAAAGAAAGAAAAAACGTATCAAGGGAGGGAGAATAGGGACTAATCCTATCAAACTACTAAAGATATGAGTACATTAGCGAAATTCTATCAAAAAAAGTACAAAAACAGATTCTGATGAACTGCAATTACCATTTTTTGTGTCTAATTTTATTAATTATGATATCGTTTAATTTTCATTAAGGCACATTCAGCAGGGAGGACACTTCATGCCATCTTCTATTCTCGCCATTGACCAGGGAACATCTTCAAGTCGCGCCATAATTTTTGATAAGAACCTTGAAATTACGGCTATTTCTCAGCAGGAATTCCAGCAACATTATCCTCAGTCCGGATGGGTTGAGCATGAGCCCGAGGATCTCTGGAAAACCACGGTGCAGACATGCCGTGCAGTAATGGAGCAATCCAACCTTCATGCTGGAGATATTGGTGCAATCGGTATTACAAACCAGAGAGAAACAACGCTGATCTGGGACAGGGAAAGCGGTGAACCGATCCATCGGGCAATCGTATGGCAGGACAGGAGGACCAGTGAGCAATGTGCCCTTTTAAAAGCTGCGGGTCATGAAGAACTGATCACTGCCAAAACCGGCCTCTTGCTTGATCCTTACTTTTCCGGGACTAAGATATCCTGGATCCTGGATCATGTGGACGGAGCCCGGCAAAAGGCAGAAGCCGGCCAGCTTGCATTTGGTACAGTGGACTCATTTCTTCTTTGGCGTTTGACTGGAGGAAAGGTACATGCCACAGACGCTACCAATGCTTCCCGAACTCTTCTGTTTAATATCCAGACCGGAGAGTGGGATCCGGAACTTCTCGAGTTTTTTAATGTCCCTGCGTCTATGCTTCCGGAAGTCCGCGATTGTGCAGCAGATTATGGAACCACCTTACCTGGTTTGTTCGGCGGTCCCATTCGAATATGTGGAATTGCAGGTGATCAGCAGGCAGCACTCGTTGGCCAGGCATGTTTTCAGCCCGGCATGTTGAAGTCAACTTACGGAACCGGATGTTTTGCCATGTTAAATACCGGACCCCATGCTGTGAGCTCTAAAAATCGTCTGCTCAGTACCATTGCCTATCAATTGGATGGCCAGAGGTGCTATGCCCTTGAAGGGTCAATATTTATTGCGGGCGCAGCCATACAATGGCTACGCGACGGCCTTGGAATTCTTGAAAAGGCCTCAGATGCCGGAAGCCTTGCCCGAAAATCCGACAGCGGGCAAAATGTTTACCTGGTGCCAGCGTTTACTGGTCTTGGCGCTCCCTACTGGGATGCGGAAGCAAGGGGTGCCATGTTTGGCTTAACCCGTGGAACCGGCCCGGCAGAGTTTGCAAGGGCTGCTCTTGAATCGGTCTGCTATCAGACCCGTGATCTGCTTGAAGCCATGCAGGGGGATTGGGACCTTATGGCTGAACAGGAAACCGTACTCAGGGTTGACGGCGGTATGGTTGCCTCTGACTGGACCATGCAGTTTCTGGCAGATATTCTCAACGCTCCTGTTGATCGTCCAAAAATCCTTGAAACAACAGCCCTTGGTGCAGCATATCATGCCGGTTTTCATATCGGCATGTATCCGTCCCCTCCTGAGTTCGCAGAATCATGGAAACGGGATGTCCGCTTTAAGCCATCCCTTGATGAAGAGGTTCGCACAAATAAATACAGAGGCTGGCAGGATGCAGTGCAGCGAACCTTAAGCAGAAATTGAGAATTTGTGAATATTCCGGTACGTTATGCTTTGTTAGTTTTTGGTCAGGTGCCACTTTATTGTTGCTAATGGATTGTATACCATTTAGTTTGTGAGTACGTTGCCCTGGTCGATGTGATGGTCTTGTCGAATTGCCATTACTGACAGGTGAAAATAATTAAAAGGAGCCTATCATGAGAAAACATCTGAAGAAAACCCTATTATCCATTACAACAGCAGCAGCCTTTGCTGTGAGTCTTGCTGGAAACAGCTGGGCAACAACAGATATCCAGTGGTGGCATGCCATGGGTGGTGTAAATGGCGAACGGGTAAATAAGATCGCTGATGATTTCAATGCATCACAAAAAGACTACAAAGTCGTTCCGGTTTATAAGGGCAACTATACTGAAACCATGACCGCAGCAATAGCCTCATTTCGTGCCAAAAAACACCCCCATATTGTGCAGGTTTTTGAGGTGGGTACTGCAACCATGATGGCTGCAAAAGGTGCTGTGTACCCTGTGGAACAGATGATGACAGATGCCGGGATGAAACTGGATAAATCCGCTTTTCTTCCTGCTGTTATCAGCTATTACCAGACACCTGACGGTGCTCTTTTGTCCATGCCCTTCAACAGTTCTACTCCGGTTCTGTGGTACAATAAAGACGCTTTTGCCAAAGCCGGTGTAAAAGAAGTTCCCAAAACCTGGCCGGAGGTAAATGAAGCATCCAGAAAGCTTGTGGCAGCCGGTTATAAAGCAGGTTTTTCCTTTGGCTGGCAATCATGGGTCATGGTGGAGAACTACAGCGCCTGGCATAATCTGCCCATGGGAACCAAAGAAAATGGTTTTGCCGGTCTGGACACAGAATTTACCTTCAACAATGATAGTATTAAAAAAATAATGGCCTCCATCGCTGATGGACAGAAGGATCATCTCTTTCTTTACGGAGGACGAAGAGGAGACAGTCTGCCAATGTTTATCAACCAGGAAGTGGGTATGTGGATCAACTCATCTGCCTACTATGGTGGTATCAAAAAACAGGCAAAGTTTGAATTTGGCCAGACCATGCTTCCCTTATCTCCGGATGTGGCTGACAAACCTCAGAACTCCATCATCGGCGGCGCTACTTTATGGGTACTCAAAGGACACGATAAGGGCGACTATAAAGGTGTTGCTGAATTTATGAATTACCTTGCCTCACCCGAAGTACAGTCCTGGTGGCATCAGGAGACAGGTTATGTGCCTATCACCACTGCAGCTTATGAACTGAGTAAGAAACAGGGATTCTATGAGAAGAGTCCCGGTACTGATACTGCCATCAAACAGCTCAGTCTGAACACTCCTACTCCCAATTCCAAAGGAGTACGTTTTGGTAACTTTGTCCAGATACGGGACATTATAAATGAAGAAATGGAAGCGATCTGGAACGGCAGCAAAACAGCATCAAAAGGCATGGATGATGCTGTCAGTCGTGGAAATAAATTGTTGAGAAAGTTTGAGAAAGCAAACCGTTGATGGATTCATAAAAACTCTTCATCTTCTTCGTTGCTGCAAAAATCAAATCATTTCAACGTACCCTAGTACGCCGAAATAATATGATTTTTGCGCGCCTCGAATATGAAATTTTTTTCAAATCCATCTCAAATTTTAGGCTTTCACGAGTTTATCAACCATTAATCAGTGTTATAATTACTCAAGTTTCGGACTTGCTTAATGTCCAGTCACAGCGGAACTATTCCGCAATAACCTTTGTCCTGTTTGTATCATATCAATTGCAATGCTC
>DQTH01000158.1 GCA_015662865.1 Desulfocapsa sulfexigens | reverse complement strand
TGTAAGGCTATTGCTATGAAGCTGATGCAGGATGTAGATTTTCAAGAAGAGATTATGAGGATGGTGGAAGAAGATAATTCTTGATACTGCCTTTTTCGGCAATAAAATCTAGTAACCACAACCAAGGAGAGTGTGGGGGTAAGATTGGTTTTAGCTGTGTTATTGAGGGGTAGTAACCGTCCCAAAAGTGTCCCAAATTAAAATCAACAAAAAGTATGTGTTGTATTTACTTGAAATGTAATGTAAAATTATGACATATTTAACACCAAAGGATTCCTAATCCTGGTGCCGCAGGTTCGATTCCTGCCGCGGGCACCAGCAATTAACAATACAATCCTTTTTATATATATTTGTTTCAGTCTACCTTTTTAGCAATATGGTAGCGTTTTGTTGATACGGTCGGATTCTGTTCTGTTCTGTTCATTCTTCTTCATTTCTGAATTTTTATGATCCGGATCAACATCGTTCAATCATGCCACTCAAAGAAAAGAGCCAGGAAATAAAAATTCGAAGCTCCGGTTTTGTTTTTTCTAATAAATTATCAAAATCACTTTAACGAAAAAAGGCCTCTGTAAAAAATACAGAGGCCTTTTTTGTCTGGTAACACTAGATGCTAGCTTGAAAAATTTTATCCTCGGAATATCGACTATATGCCTACGGTAAGATCCTTCAAGTACCTCGGCATCAAACGAAAATCTTAATTTTTCTAGATAGCCAAGAAGAGCGAAAATGGATCAGCTGAAATATCTGTCGAGCAGACCTTTAAATGCCATTCCGTGGCGAGCTTCATCTTTACACATTTCGTGAACGGTGTCATGGATAGCATCAAGGTTTAACTTTTTGGCTGCTACAGCGATGTCTTTTTTACCCTGACAGGCACCATGCTCAGCTGCAACACGAGCTTCAAGGTTAGCTTTAGTAGATGCCTCAAGGACTTCACCAAGCATTTCACCGAATTTTGCGGCGTGCTCAGCTTCTTCCCAGGCAATGCGTTTGTAGGCTTCTGCGACTTCAGGATAGCCTTCACGGTCAGCTTGGCGACTCATGGCAAGATACATTCCAACCTCAGTACATTCACCGGTAAAATTTGCTCTTAATCCTTCAATGATTTCAGGATCAACACCTTTTGCAACACCAACGACATGTTCGTCAGCCCATGCCATAACTCCTTCAACCGCCTCTTTGAATTTGTCGAGGCCAGCCCCACATTGGGGGCATTTGTCGGGTGCAGCTTCACCTTCATGTACATAACCACAGACTGTGCAAGTAAACTTTTTCAATGTAATTCTCCTTTAATTGTTTTTGTTGAAGCGATAAGTAATGATTCCCATATGGTAACAGTTTCTATAAAAAAGGCAAGAGATTATTTACTGAAATTCTAAAATAACTTGAGTTGGATTTATAGTGCTGAAGGGGGCTGTCCACTGGAGAGTGGTGAGGTGAAATTCAATGAATATTAAGAAGACAAATAACGCTTTTTGTCATCTAATTGTATGATTTTGTGGGTGATTGTATTGTTTTTCGCATGCGAAAAATCTTACTCAATCGTTGTTAAACACGTCCGACACTTGCTGCTGGTGAGAGACAATCGCCGCAAGTGTATTTATTGCATCCTCTATATTGCCGGGTCTGATTTTCATCTGAATAGTGAATTCTTTATTCTTTTTACATTTGGAAGGAATAAGTTTCAGATCTGTTTTTTTTAGGTTTTTTTCGAGGAGGATATTTCGAAGCTCGATGGTTTTTCTGCGGAGTGGATTTTCAGGGGATCTCTTTGATATAGTTTTTTTGAATGTCTTGAGGAGCTTTATGAAATGAGCTGCACAATATTCATTGTTCAGAGCTTTTTCAATACTCTTCTTCATTCTTGGCTGTGCAAGTGTTTCTGTATAGGAGGAACCCAATCCATCCAGATGTTTTTTGATTTGAATAATTTGCGGTCTTGTCGGCTGTAGTGGTTTTATGATGTCAAAATAAAAATTGTTTCTATCGGCCGGATCTTTAATTGGTGCTAAAATTTCTGCGGCGATTGTAAATTGCAGTTTTTCATTAATTATGTCCCTGATGATTTCAGGAGATTCCTTGCTGGTTCGTATGGAATTGATTTTACGGTATTTATGAATTGTTGACTGAGAAATCTTTGTGTTTGGTTTTCCGATCACCAAGGGTTTGGCCAAATTTTTCAGCAAGATGGGCATTGTTCAAGCCTAATTCCTGTGCAGCACTTTCCAGGAAGTTCCCGATTTCCACCGGATTGAGATTCTTTCTTTTTGTATTCTCTGCTAGACTGATGTTGAAAAATTCTTCTTTGCTGAAACTGTTTTCTTTATAAATTTTGGCTTCAACCCATTTTTTGCCAAGCTTGCTGATAGCCTGGTATCTCCGGAATCCACATAGAATTTTATAGTTACCATCATCCTTTTGTAAAAGGACCAATGGATGTAGAAGGCCGGACTGGTTTATTGATTCTGCTAAATCCTCAATATAACCTTCTCTGGTCAGTGACTGTGCAGTGTCTTCATCACTGCTTACTCTGAATATATATTTCTTATCTTTCTCGCTTACAGCTTCAATGCTTGTTAACTGAACCTGTCGTACCAGTGGAATTTCGTTGATTAAATGAGAAAGACCTTTGGCCATCTTTTGTCCGTTAATGGCGGCCTGTTCGATTGTGCTGCCAACAGCTTGTGGCGAGAAAGTAAATAATAGAGACTGACAATTCGGGTCGTAGTTGTCCTCGACAAAGTTTTTTTGGAAGAATAGCTGGTTAAGACAGTTTTGTTCTCTTCCGCATGATAATGATTCAATTGGGGCGAGTTCGGTTGTATAACCTGAATCCGCAAGTGAAGTTCTCAGTTTTGTTAAAAGTGAAGGAGGAAAAGTTGATCGCTGCCTTCGATCAGGATTTCCACGTTCTCCCTGGCCAGTACCAATTACAATATCCGTTTTCGGCACAGTTTGAGGGATGGTGTCGCTCATTCTCAATATTAGTGAAATGGGTATTTTTTTACTGGGGTATGCACTTGACTCCAGCGACTACTACATGTAGTGTAGTGGGTTATGGAAGAAAATTTTCCCCGCACGCTTCAAGAATTTGAG
>DQTH01000151.1 GCA_015662865.1 Desulfocapsa sulfexigens | reverse complement strand
GACACCACCACGATCACTTGTAATTCTTTTGTTTTACCAATTCCTTATGTCTTCACCATATGAAATTGGCTGAGTTTCATACGTAATCAGATATAAAAATGAGCTGATTTCAAAAGGAAACGGTTTCCAGAACAGAAATCGTTTGGGTAAAAAAAAACACCCACAAGGGGCATAAGTGCCTTGTGGGTGTTTGTAACTTTCCGTTTTAATTTAAATCCATAAAAACCTGTTTTTATTGCTGCTTATATGGAGTAATGCACTAAACGCCTAGGCCTCAGCTTTTTCAAGAACAAGTGGCTCTAAGGCATTCTTCAGTTTTTTCAGTTCTTTTAAGAACATTTCCCGTGAGTCTTCAACTAACTGACCGGAAAGTGTCTGATAAAATTCGATTCCTTTAAAAAGGTTTTCTCTCATGCCCTGCAAAAAAGAAGCACTGTTTGACGCAAGTCCAGCCGGAAAATTGTCCAGTTCTTTACGGAGATAATCGATGTACAGACTGAGTTCCTTGATAAACATGTGGGGTCGCTCGCTGGATGTTAAGAGTGACAATCGACCGTAGATATGATCAACCATCTCCTGCAGAGTTGCAATTTTGGAAAAATCGACAATTCCAGGTCCGCAGCACACTGCAGAAGTGGCATCAGGGTCTATTCCCAAAAGGAGTGTTGCGTTCCCGGCAAGATCATGACAAATACACGATTTGGCGAGTATTTTTTCTTCTATTTTGCCAAGATCATGTACAGAATGTATTTCACCCTCAAGATTCTTAAGTTTCAGTTTCTGATAGGCTCGAGAAGCAATACAAATTGGCCGCTTGGTAAATTCTGTACTTAAACCGACAAAACCTTTTGGGCATGGTGATCCGGGTTTGCCTTTCTTTATTCTTTCCCGACGCGCTTCCTCACTGGATGATGTTCGTAAGTTCCAGAATGGAACACCTAAAGGCGATGCGTCACTCAGAAAAATATCTTCAGTTGTAGCCTCTGCAATTCTCCTCAAATTAATATTATCCATCCGAGTTGCCTCCGGCACAAGCATGAAGGGTGTCCCCCAGCCTACACTATCAACCCCGAAATATTTCAGCAAAAACTGATGCTCCTCTGCGGTTCCCACCCCGCCTTGAACTGTAATGCGAAAATCATTAGAAAAATTAGTGTCATAACCTCCCTTCGCTGAAAGAGCTTTTCTGTACATGGGGGTTAATTTTTCCAAGAGTTCCTTTTTCTTCTGCTTGAATTCTGCCAGAACCACACCCAGAAGAAATCCTTTGGAAGCAAAGGCATGTCCACCACAGTTTAGACCTGATTCAATACGATACTCAGATGCCCATAACCCAAGCTTTGCCAGGAAACGTCCCTGTATTTCAGAAGATCGATGGTCGCTGACTTTCAGTATTATCTGCTTTTTAATTTTACCATGTTGATCAGGAAAAAAGTCTTTGAACTCTGTCATGTATCGATACAGTCGCTTGTTGATTCCTGCTGAAAATATCATTGAAGAGCTCAGGGTACTCTCGGCAAAACCGCGTAAGGCACTCATTGCATCAGAGTATATTGCAGGCAGCTTTTCCCCTTTCTGATATCTATCTTTATCAAGCTTAGTCATTATGTTCACATCTATGCTTCCGGGAACAGCACTGGAGCGGAGCATATCCTGTACTGAACTCTTTTCGGAACCTTCAGACATTTTCAGCATGCCAAGATACTGCTGTTTCAATGGAGCATCATCGGGAAGCATCTCATAATATTTTGTTATATCACTTCCTTTTTCGAATGGTGAATTCTGAAGTTCCACAACTTGTTTTTGTACCAAGCGATCCACAAGATTCAAATATGCTGTTATACGGCTGGCACGCGAATCTTCACTCTGTTTCAAGATTTCTTCATAGGGTTCACCGGCTTGTTGACAGTGAAACTTTCGCATCTGCTCGATTAACACATCATCCACAAGAGAAATCGAAGAGGAAATACCGTATTTCGCAACTTTAAGCGGTGTGTCTATTGTGAATCCCGTTCCCATAATCGGAATATGAAAGGTATGGGCTGCAGCAGAAGTATAAGCAGGCATGTTGTCCTCAGGCCGTTTAGTAAAAAAGTTTAATATGATAAGGATAAATCGATATACTCATTTTAGTTTATAATAACGCATCATGTTCAGAAAGTAATGAATTCTCTTCACTGAGCATAAATATTTGAGAACCATACACCTTAAAGGTAACTCTCGATAAAATAAACCGTTTATCAGGGAAGATGGGTGGAATGATAAAAAAAGAATACTGCTTGAGACTGACGCAAAACTCCACAACATACTTAATCTACAGAAAACATACCAAAAACAAATCGTTTTCCAAGGTGAGGCACACTAAATAAGCAACATTTCCAGACAGTCACACAAATACCATCTGACGCCGCTGCAAATATGGGTAATAAAGCATTTTGCTGAAACCTGGCTCGGGCTGATTTCAAAAAAGACTGCTTCTCAAAAATATTATCTCTGCATAACTTAAGAAAATACGATTTACCCAGCAAAGCAGAGTAACAGGATTCCAGCTGCTCGCAGTAATAATTAAAATTATACTTGGATTTGTACAAAGTATAATTCGCGGTCCCCATTCTCTGCCTTCTTTGCTTATCATCTACCAGCCGGACAATTCCTCTGGCAAATTCCTCAGGCACAGATTTTGTCAGCATTGCATTTTTTTCATTCAGCAATAGACGGTTTGAACGAATATCAGTGGCAACAATGGATCGCCCGGCTTTCATATAGTCGAGGACCTTTAGTGGGCTGTTAACACCTGAGGCCCTTGGCGATAAAAGTATATCTGAAGCTCTCAAATAATTCGGTAGAATATCCGGGGCAATTTTACCCAGAAAGCTTACCTGTTGAGCCACTCCATTGCTGTAAATCTCTTATTCTGTTCCTCAATTTCTTTATCGGATCCACCTATGATAATAAACCGGGCGTGAGGACACTGCTTTATTACCTGTGGAATTGCCGAGAACATTAAGTCAACTCCCTGATACAGGGCAAAAGACCCGACAAAACTAACCAGAACTTCATCAGGAGTCTTCTTAAGTTTCCTGCGAACTGCAGCAACTTTTTCCTCTTCAAACTCCAGTAATGAAGACGGAATATCAGAAACATGAAACGCACGGGTCGATGTCTCCATGGCTTCAACCTGTTGTACCAGCCCCTGGCCCGTGCAGATAACAGCATCAGACATTCTAACTGCAAGCTTTTCCACACCAGCATATATGCGGAGTATCAGGTTCTTCAGTCTTCCCTTTTTATAGGAGAAAGGATCAGAATGCTTTTCAAAAACAGCTCTTGCCCCAATGAGCCTGGCCAGAATAGCTCCGATAAATCCTGCTTCTTCAATACCATGTACCACGTCATACCTGTTTCTCAGGCAAAGAGAGATACCTTTCATCAAAATAAGAACATCAAAAAGAATTTTTGGCAGAGACGGCCCTATTGGAATATTTTTAAAACCTAAAGGATTGGCAACCCGAATAACATTTACACCTTCGATCTTTTTATCCTCACCTATAGGTAGTGTCAAAAGATCAACATGATATCCAAGTTCAGTCAATGCCAGAACGTTAAACGCCACCCGAATGGGTGAACCACGCCATTGAAAAAACGGCTGAGGTGAAATAAGTAAAATTTTTTCTTTCATAAAGAGTCGGGAATAGATTCAATATACAGCAGTGTCTGAAAATAACCGGTCACCAAAGATCCTGAAAACAGGTATTATAAAGAACCAGGTTATACAGATCATTTCCTAAGAACCAGTCCTTTCGGAAGTAGAAAAAACCACGATCCTCACTCCCAACACCCTTATAATATTCAATCCTTTATACTCTCAAACTCAATCCAGCACAAGCGATTAACAATTCCTCAAATGCTATGTTTCAATATGAGATATGCTGAACACGCTGTTATTCCATCACAAATAAATGAAAAATTTGTCTGAATTATTTATTCTCAACATAACTCAGATTAAAAAACATTGCTCCGTATATCGATTGACAAGCTTTAACAGATGATAAATGGGCAGCTGTCCAACACAAACACCCCACAAGGGGATATAAGTGCCTTGTCGATGTTAGTAACATCCTGATTTAAAGCTAAATCCACAAAAGCCACTTTTTTTATTGATGTTTATATGGAGTAAGGCACTAATATTCTGCCAACTGAATCAGAAAACACCATGTGCCAAGGACAAACATGAGCCCGATGGCTGCTGCGGCCAAAGCAGAATCAATCTCTTTCTGATAGTCTTTTAACAGTCTCTTGATGAAACATTGTCGTCTTTTTCGAACCGGTGTCCAACACTTGAATTGTAGTGAATCCTGAAGATAATGACTTCCATTGACAATTATTTTTTCTTTCATGATACATCCTCCTTGAACGGTTTAAGAGGAGTGTAACAGGGTCAGGTGCTCACAGAGTGAGCACCGTCTGAAAAAAATTCATATTGATTAACAAATTCCTAAAATAACGAAGAGATTGGGCGAAAAAACGATTTTTCAAGGTAGCCTTTAGAGAAAGAATCTAAGCAGGGAAAGTGTAGCAAAAGAGATAAGAATGCCCCACCCGACCAGTGCAGCTGTAAGTCGTGGTGCCAGGCCGGCGCTCATTGCCAGAGCTCCGGCTGTGACCATTGGCGGCATTCCGGATTCAAAAACTGCAATCCGGGACGCCGGAGTGTCAAGCCCTGAAAGATGACACAGCAAGAGAGCAACGAAAGGTGCAACGAGCATTTTCACAGTTAAACCAAAACAAAACGGCAGAGTCTGACCAGGCGCCAGTCTGATCTTCAACTGCAGTCCAATTGCAAACATAACCACCGGCACAACGGAAGATGCAATCAAAGAGAGGCTTTCGCTGATAACAGCATTTTGCAGTGGTCTGGCAAAAAGGATGGCAATGAGCAGGGCAAGAAACGGAGGAAAAGTCAGAACTTTTTGACCGATTTTCCAGACATTCTGTTGCTCCTGCCCACTGTAAAGTGCAAAAATAAAGGATCCATAAGTAGAAAGTGCCAGAAAAGAACCGAACTGATCATAAATGATTCCATAAGAAACCATATCCAAGTTGAAAAACGCCTCTATCATGGGGATGCCAAGAAAAGATGTGTTTCCCAGGGGAACGGTAAGCAGGAGAACTCCTGTTATCTCTGTTGACCATTTAAAAAATCGGCTGCCGAGCCATACCAGAATAGCGCCAAGAAGTGTCATCAGCCAGGGCATCACCAGCAGAACAAAAAGATCTGTGGAGAAAGAAAGCGTTGGAACCTGCCTGAGAATCAGGGCAGGAAGAGCCACCCAGATAACATAAAGATTCAAAGTCTGCGGTGCGTTCTCTGCAAATATTTTCCGGCCTTGCAGGAGCATGCCGCCGGCAAGACAGATGAAGATAAGAATAAAATTTTCCATTTGTCAGGAATGATTACATTCGGTAAAGTATTCGGTTAATAAATAATATTTCAACTTCCATCCAACGATGGCTTCCCATCATACGATTACAAGGACTTTTTATCATGATAAAATATCTTGTCTGCCTTTTTATTATCTTTTTTTCTTCTCCGGCTACAGGGTTGGAAGTTGCCGGAGTAACAATTCCTGAAAGCTTAAATACTGACCTGCAGCTTAATGGAGCCGGAATACGCTCAAAATTTTTCTTTAAAATTTATATTGCGGAACACTAGTACACAGTATAATTTAAAGTTTCGGATAAAGTCGCTTTAGCTTAATGCGAGCGTCAT
>DQTH01000174.1 GCA_015662865.1 Desulfocapsa sulfexigens | reverse complement strand
TAGATTGGCAATTCAAGACAGATGACGCTCGCATTAAGCTAAAGCGACTTTATCCGAAACTTTAAATTATACTGTGTACTAGTGCCCGTTGAAATGATTCGATTTTGCAGCAACGCAGAAGATGAAGGGTTTTTGCGAATCCATCATATTTTTCTTGTCATGAAAAACAGCAGAGGTTACATTGCAAAGTTAATCTTTGTAAATTTACCTTCTTTACCACAAAGAAGCATTATACAGAATCCTACTTAGTATTGGAGAAACCACAATGGCCAGCGATAAAGTAAAAGAAGTAAGTGATGCTGATTTTGAATCAATTATTGCCTCAGACACCCCTTGTCTTGTAGATTTCTGGGCCCCATGGTGTGGACCCTGTAAAGCCATTGGTCCTGTGGTAGAGGCTCTGGCAGATGAATATGAAGGAAAGGCCCAAATATACAAAATGAATGTTGATGACAATCCTGCCACTCCCGGCAAATTTGGCATCCGTGCCATTCCCACCCTGATCCTTTTCAAAAGTGGTGAAAAAATTGATCAGGTTACAGGTGCTGTCGGAAAAGCTCAACTTGTTGACCTCATAGACAAAGCCCTGTAGGCAGTAACCCGGCTTGCCGCTGGTCTTCCCTGCGATGCAAGCTTGACGGCCCATTTCAACAGGTACTTTATTTTTATGGCCAGCACTCATCACAAATTGATTATTCTAGGTGGGGGACCAGCTGGTCTTACTGCCGGGCTCTATGCTGCACGATCCCGGATGGATCACCTCCTCATAGAAAAAGGGGCAGAAGGCGGTCAAGTTCTTCTCACAGACTGGATTGACAACTACCCGGGTTTTACAGATGGTATTTCCGGTTTTGACCTTGCTGATAAAATGGCTGCACATGCCAGACGATTTGATATGAATTCAATGTTTGGCAATGTAGTGTCCATTGACCTGAGTAAACCTGTCAAACAACTCACCCTGGAAGACGGCGCATCTTTAAGCTGCGATACGTTAATAATCTGTAGTGGCGCTCATCCCCGTCCACTTGGAATTCCGGGAGAAAAAGAATTCATTGGCAAAGGAGTTTCCTACTGCGGCACCTGCGATGCCCCTTTTTACCGCAACCAGCATGTTGCAGTGGTAGGAGGTGGCAATACTGCAGTTCAGGAAGCAGAGCATCTCACTAAATTTGCTGATAAGGTAACACTTATTCATCGTCGTGATGAGCTGCGGGCAACAAAGATTCTTCAGGAAAGAGCTTTTGACAATCCTAAAATTGATTTTATCTGGGATAGCCACGTTAAGGAAATTACCGGAAAAGACGGTGTTGAACAGCTGCAAATTCTGAACAATGAAGGTAAATATTCAACATTAGATGTTGACGGTATCTTTATCCTCATTGGAGTTCTCCCCAATAATGAAATGTTACCCCTCGAAGACCTCGAAGCAGATGAGGGAGGGTTCATTCCAACCGATACTGAAACCCGAACTGCTGTTGCCGGCGTTATGGCTGCCGGAGACATACGCAGTAAGGAAGTACGCCAGATTATTAATGCAGCAGGGGAAGGCGCGACTGCCGTACTTGCTGCCGAAGACTATCTAACAAATCTCAGCTGAGTCCAATCACTATGGTGCCACGCTCTAATAAAAACCGTAAACGTTCCATCCTTTTAAAATCTTCTCTAAAACTTGTTCTGCTCAGCACACTTCTCATTTCACTTGGAAGTTGCGCCACAATTGAATCCTGGTTTGGCAAGGATGATGATGCGACACCAGTACGCCTCTCAGCCCAGACTCTCGCAGGAAAGGGCATGGATGAATATTCCGTTGGAAATTACTATAAGGCGCGAAAATATTTTGATGAAATCCTGGACTACTATCCCTTCAGTCAGGAGGCAACGCTGGCACAGTTGAAAGGGGCAGACAGTAATTATTACATGGAGAACTACCAGGAAGCACTCATGCTTTACCATGAGTTTGAAGAGCGTCACCCAACCAATGAAGCAATTCCGTACGTTATGTACCATATTGCCATGAGCAATTATCAACAGATCGATCGCATCGATCGGGATACAAGCGGTGCTGAAGGCGCAATAAAGGAATTCTCTAAACTTTTACGGGCCTTTCCAAATTCACCTTATACCAACGAAGCCAGGGCAAGAATCCGGGCAGCCAATGAATTCCTGGTTAACCACGAATATTTTGTGGTTGAGTTCTATCTCAGAACTGAAAAATACACTGAGGCTCAGAGTCGTCTTCAATATCTTATCAACACCTATCCCGATGCAAGCATAACTCCAAAAGCAAAGAAGCTGCTGGCGCGCCTGGAAGCCGGTGAGCCTCCAGGATTCGACCTCTCCTCCTGGTTCAAGGACAACATTTTACCGGATTGGACAAAGTTCGATTCCGATAAGGATACCTTGAAAAAATAATCTTTCTTTGTACTTTAGTCCTTACTCCATATAAACAGGAATAAAAAACAAGCTTTTGTGGATTCAGCTTTAAATCAGAATGTTACAAACACCCACAAGGCACTTATACTCCCTTGTGGGGTGTTAGATATTCTCTTGTGAAATTTCAAGAGTGCTGACAACTCTTACTTTCATAGAAACGCCGACCTGAGAACCAGCTTACCGTTCATCACCGGTACGAGCAAAAGATAATTTCAGTCAAAAACAACGCCCTTTCCTGCAAACTGGATGTGTTCCGCACTTTTGTGAATCGGAGCAATGGCATGAACACCGCCGCACTCAGGACACTTTCCCACAAAAGTTGTCAGGGTAAATGCTGCATTGCAACCCTGGCAGGTTGTTTCAAACCCTCCGCCCTCAATCAATTTATCCCGTATGGCGCCGTCATGGGCATTATATACAAATTCAACCAGTTCGCGTCCTGTTGAGAACGGCCCTGCTCCTGCACCATGTTTGTCTGTGGAACCGCAACTTGGACATCCTGCCATAACACTTTCTCCTTATTTCTTTATCATTGATGTTTTTGGTATTATCCTGAATCCGTGACGGCTGCGTGATTTTTCCGATGCTAATTAATTAACTGGGGTATGCATATAACTCCAGCACATACCACATATTGTGGTCACTCGTTATCGAATGGGTCAAGATTTG
>DQTH01000302.1 GCA_015662865.1 Desulfocapsa sulfexigens | reverse complement strand
CCGATTGCCATGGATGTTGGTCTTCGTTTTGCAATCCGCGAGGGTGGCCGAACAGTAGGTGCCGGCGTTATCAGTGAAATTATCGAATAAGGAAGATCATGATACCTACAGATAAAATTCGTATTCGCCTCAAGGCTTATGATCACAAACTTCTTGATCTGTCTACTCACGAGATTGTTGAGACTGCACGTCGGACAGGAGCTGCTGTTGCAGGTCCGATTCCTCTGCCAACATCTATTAACAAGTTCTGTGTCCTCCGGTCACCGCATGTTGATAAAAAATCCCGTGAGCAGTTCGAGATGAGAACCCATCGTCGCCTGATCGACATCCTTGAGCCCACTCAGCAGACCATCGATTTGCTGATGAAACTTGAGTTGTCTGCCGGTGTTGATGTAGAGATTAAACTGCCATAGCGATTTTTTTTATTTATCGCTTAATTTGAAGATGTATAGGTAATAATTATGCCGAAGACAATGGGCTTATTAGGTAAGAAAATTGGTATGACCCGTGTATATAACGAGATGGGTGCAGTTATTCCCGTCACTGTTATAGAAGCTGGCCCCTGTAAGGTGCTTCAGGTCAAACTTGACGATAAGGATGGCTATAATGCTATCCAGGTCGGTTTTGGTATGAAGAAAGCAAAAAGAGTGACAAAACCACTTGCCGGACATTTTAACAAAGCTGGCTCTGAAGGTTTTTATAATATCAGAGAGTTCAGGGTTACTAATCCTGGAGACTTTGAAGCAGGACAGGATATCTGTCTTGATGAGATCTTTAAAGTAGGCGATATCATAGATGTGCAGGGAACTTCTAAAGGTAAAGGTTTCCAAGGTGTTATGAAACGTCATGGTTTTCGTGGTGGCCCGGGAGGACATGGTTCCAAGTTTCATCGTGCACCAGGATCTATTGGTTGTAGTGCCTGGCCGGCCAGGGTTGTTAAAGGTAAGAAACTGCCCGGTCGAATGGGTAATGACACTGTGCTGAAGAAAAATGTACTTGTTGTAGATGTTCGAGGTGATGAAAACCTTATCCTCGTGAAAGGGCCGGTACCAGGAGCAAAACAGAGTCTTCTGAAGCTTTTTAGCAAGTAAACAGCCGAAAGAGATTGATCGGTTCAAGGAGTAAACAATGTCTACCGTAGATATAGTAAATACCAGCAATGAAAAAGTCGGCGAGATCGAGCTGAATGCTGATGTTTTTGATTTGACTGTTAAAGAGCACATGCTCCACGATGTTGTTCGTATGCAGCGTGCCGCAAAACGCGCTGGTAATGCCTGCACCAAAACAAGAGTTGAGGTTCGTGGTGGTGGTGCCAAACCATGGCGCCAGAAAGGAACAGGACGAGCACGTGCTGGTACCCGAAATTCTCCTATCTGGAGAGGTGGTGGTGTCACTTTTGGTCCTAAACCGCGTGATTACAGCTTCAAGCTTAATCGTAAAGTAAAGAAACAAGCTCTTGCCATGGCCATGAGTGCAAGATTGCAGGAAGGTAATCTTGTGGTTGTCGACGATTTTATCATGGATAAAATCAAAACCAAAGATTTTGTTGGAATCATGAAAGGTTTTGATTTCGAGAACTGTCTTGTTATCACCGAAGGAAGCAATAATAATCTGAATAAATCAGCTAGAAATGTTCATGGATTTAAAGTCATGACAGTTGATGGTTTGAATGTTTATGATATTTTGCTGCATAAGAAATTGATGCTGGTTAAACCGGCAGTCGAGAGTCTTGAGAAGAGGTTGACTCCATGAAAAGTGATCATAAGATTTTAAGGGGACCATGTCTCACTGAGAAAGCTAACCTTCAACTTGAAGTTGATGGAAAAGTTGTTTTCAAAGTAGATCCCAATGCAAATAAGATAGAAATTAAGAAGGCAGTAGAGAAAATGTTTGATGTAAAAGTTAAACATGTCCACACTACAAATATGCATGGTAAACAGAAACGCGTGGGACGCTTCACCGGCTTTACCAATGACTGGAAAAAAGCATACGTAACTTTGTCTGAAGGTGAGATTAATTTTGCAGATCAACTGTAAAACTAACTGAAAAATTAGGATCCCAGATAAACGAATTTAGTATAGCTATCAATCCAACATAGCCTTGATGGAGCGATTAGATAATTATGACAATAAAGACATATAAACCAACATCAGCCGGTAAAAGACACTATGTGTCTATACAGAACTCTGAGCTGTCTAAAAACGGGCCTGAGAAAAGCCTGCTTACGAGCCTATCAAAAACCGGTGGACGAAACAACTACGGCAGAATTACCTCCCGCCATATTGGTGGTGGTCATAAACGCAAGTATCGTATTATTGATTTTAAACGTAATAAGATCGATATAAGTGCCAAAGTTGTTTCCATAGAATATGATCCTAATCGATCAGCAAATATTGCTTTGTTATCATACTTGGATGGCCAGAAAACATATATCCTCGCCCCTGCTGGTATTTCAGTAGGTGACCAGGTGATTGCAGGCGATTCTGTTGATATCAAACCAGGCAACTGTCTACCCATGATGAACATCCCCCTTGGTACAATCATTCATAATATTGAAATGAAGATTGGAAAGGGCGGGCAGCTTGTGCGAAGTGCTGGGGTTTCCGCTCAGCTTATGGCCAAAGAGGGCATGTATGTTCTGGTAAGGCTGCCATCCGGTGAAGTGAGAAAATTTCACAAACTTTGCCGTGCCTGCATCGGTCAGGTTGGCAACCGTGAACATGAAAGTCAAAAACTTGGTAAGGCAGGTCGTACCAGATGGATGGGTAAACGTCCTCATGTACGTGGTGTTGCCATGAACCCTGTTGATCATCCGATGGGTGGTGGTGAGGGTAAAAGTTCCGGTGGTCGCCATCCATGTACTCCATGGGGATACCCGACCAAGGGATATAAAACGAGAAAGAATACCGAGTCTGACAAGTATATTGTCAAGAAAAGACGTTAATTAAGAGGATAGAAATATGGCTCGTTCAGTCAAAAAAGGACCTTTTATCGACGATCATCTGCAGAAGAAGATCGATGCTGCAATCGAAAGTGGATCTCGCAAAGTTATTAAAACCTGGTCCAGACGCTCTGATATCTCTCCGGATATGGTTGGGCTGACTTTTGCAGTACACAATGGCAGAAAATTTATCCCTGTCTTTGTTTCAGAGAATATGGTTGGGCATAAGCTCGGTGAGTTTTCACCCACCAGGACCTTTTACGGTCATGCCTCTGACAGAAAGTCTCGTTAACTAATTACCTGTAGATTATCTTAACGCTCATAATAGAGATAATTCTAATAAGGTATTTATGCCGGTCTACTTAACACTTACCGGCAAGATAACTATAATATAGTTTAGATAAGATTTACTAGGAGTAATACTATGGAAGCTCGCGCCGTAGGGAGACGTATTCGGATCTCACCTCAGAAAGCAAGACTTGTTGCTGATGTGGTTAGGGGGATGGGCGTTGACAAAGCGATAACCACTCTCAGGTTTATGCCGAAAAAGGGTGCTGTAATATTGCGTAAAGTCATCGAATCAGCAGTGGCTAATGCTACTCAGGATGATCAGATTGATGTTGATAACCTTTACGTTAAGAAAGTGTTCATAGATGGTGGACCATCTTTTAAAAGAATACGTCCACGTGCTATGGGACGTGCAACATCTATTATAAAACGTACAAGTCATATTACTGTCGTGCTTGATGAAAATTAAATCTTTACTTTATCAGCTGTAATTAGTATGACTCTCAATTTTTTTATTTATACAGACTAAGCGTATTGCTGGAGGACTATTTTGGGGCAGAAAGTTAACCCGTTAGGGCTCAGACTTAATATTACTCGCACATGGGATTCGATTTGGTATGCCAATAAGGATTACTCGGTTAATCTTATTGAGGACCAGAAAATCAGAAAATTTCTTAAGACTCGTCTTCAACATGCTGCTCTTTCGAAAATTATCCTTGAGCGAACAGGCGATAAGGTCCGTGTAAAGCTTTTTACGGCTCGACCAGGTATAATTATTGGTAAAAAAGGTTCTGAAATTGAGATCCTCAAAAAAGAGCTTGAGAAACTGATCAATAGAAAAGCTGTCATTGATATCCAGGAAGTACGTCGACCTGAGGCAGATGCGCAACTGGTTGCAGAGAATATTGCTCAGCAACTTGTTAGGCGGGTTGCTTTCAGACGTGCAATGAAAAAATCAGTAAATTCAGCCCTGAGATTTGGTGTGAAAGGAATTAAAATTTCCTGCTCCGGCAGACTTGGTGGCGCTGAAATGTCTCGTTGTGAATGGGTCCGTGAAGGTCGTGTTCCTTTGCATACCCTGCGAGCTGATGTTGATTATGCACTGGCTGAAGCAAACACCACTTATGGTATCATTGGTATCAAAGTATGGATTTTTAAAGGTGAAGTCCTGAATGCAAAGGATGCTCCTGCAGAGATATAGCAAGAGCCCGGTTTTTCGGAAATCCTGAATTAATATTGGAGTTTAGAAATGTTAAGTCCTAAAAAGGTCAAACATAGAAAAGTCTTTAAAGGAAAGAATAGAGGCAAAGCTCATCGCGGCTCTACAATTTCTTTTGGTGACTATGCCCTGAAAGCTGTAGAAAGCGGTAAATTGACAGCCCAGCAAATCGAGGCTGCACGTATTGCCATTAACAGGAAGATCAAACGTGGTGGACAGGTTTGGATTCGTGTCTTCCCCGACAAACCTGTTACGAAGAAGCCTGCTGAAACACGTATGGGTAAGGGTAAAGGAAGTCCTGAATACTGGGTAGCTGTGACCAAACCCGGTAAGATTATTTACGAGCTTGCCGGAGTTGAAGAAGAGCTGGCAATTAGAGCGTTGACTCTAGCAGGCGCGAAATTACCTTTCAAAACCAAGGTGATTATAAAGAGGAGCACACTATGAAAATGTCAGAACTGCGCTCAATGTCTTCTGATGATTTGCAGAAGAAACTGGTCGAAATGAAAGAGGAAATTTCCAATCTTACATTTCAGCATAAAATCAGGCCTCTTGAGAATACTTCAACTTTGAAACAGCTCCGGAAGGATATTGCACGTATTAATACTCTTTTTAATGAAAATTAATGTGTATTCTGCAAAATTTGTTAATTAACCGAAGTACATCAATATAATAAAAATTGTGTCAATCATGAGCGAGACAAAAAAAATAAAGAAGACCAGAACTGGTACTGTTGTCAGTAACAGGATGGAAAAAAGTATAGTTGTTCGCGTTGAAAGAAAGGTTCGTCACAAACTCTATGGTAAATATATCAAAAAGAGTGTGAAATACCTTGCTGATGATCCAGAGAATAACTGTAATATTGGCGATATTGTAAAGATCGAAGAATGTCGGCCACTAAGTAAACAAAAACGGTGGCGCTTAAGAGATATCATTCGGGAAGCTGTTTAATCATTTTCGTTTGACGCCATTTTTTTGAAATACAACTGATTATCAATCAGGTGAAACTATGATACAAAGCGAAACAGTTCTGAATGTTGCAGATAATTCAGGAGCAAAAAAAGTACTCTGCATTAGAGTTCTTGGTGGTACCAGGAGAAGATATGCATCCATTGGTGATGTCATCGTAGCCACTGTCAAAGAAGCCCTTCCAAACGCCAAAGTTAAAAAGGGTGATGTTATAAAGGCAGTAGTTGTGCGAACGGCCAAAGAGATTAAACGTATGGATGATACCTGGGTAAAATTCGATGAAAATGCAGCCGTAATTCTTTCAGGAACAGGTGATCCTGTTGGAACACGAATTTTCGGACCGGTAGCAAGAGAACTGCGTAACCAGGGATTTATGAAAATTATCTCCTTGGCACCAGAAGTTTTATAATTGGTGTTAAAGCAATCCAACCTCATTTGCTGAGGTTCTAGTAAAAGGTGCTGAAGATGGCAAAGGGACAAACATACCTGAAAAAAGATGATCAGGTAGAAGTTATTGCAGGTAAAGATAAAGGAAGAGTAGGTAAGATTCTACAAGTCTTTCCTGGTAAAGAGAAAGCACTGGTTGAACGCATTAATATGATTAAGCGTCACACCAAGGGCACTGAGATGAACCAGCAGGGACAGATCGTTAATCGTGAGGCTATGATCCACGTGTCCAATCTGCAGTTAATCTGTCCGGAATGTACTAAGACCGGCCGAATTGGCAAAAAATTCTTAGATGATGGGACCAAGGTACGCTTTTGTAAGAGCTGTGGCGAGTCCATCGAAAGTAAATAGTAAAAGGCAATTACCAGGAGTATTAAATGGGTTCGCTTAAAGACCACTATAAAAAT
Source organism: Desulfocapsa sulfexigens (assembly GCA_015662865.1). Lineage (GTDB taxonomy): Bacteria > Desulfobacterota > Desulfobulbia > Desulfobulbales > Desulfocapsaceae > Desulfocapsa > Desulfocapsa sulfexigens_B. The sequence continues at coordinate 48,463 of DQTH01000302.1, read as the reverse complement.
GAATGTAAACCTGCTCTGCAGAAAGAATTTGGTTACACAAATACGATGCAGATTCCCAAGGTCGAGAAAATCGTCTTAAATATGGGACTTGGTGAAGCTGTACAGAATCCAAAAATAATTGATGGAGCTGTAGAGGAACTCACTCGTATTGCCGGGCGTAAAGCGGTTGTAACAAGGGCAAAAAAATCTATCGCCGGTTTTAAGCTTCGGGAAGGTATGCCTATCGGATGTCGTGTTACATTGCGATCTGATATCATGTACGATTTTTTCAGTAAGCTTGTAAATATTGCTCTCCCGCGAGTTCGTGACTTCCGTGGTATCTCACCGAAGTGTTTCGACGGAAGAGGTAATTTCTCCATGGGCGTTAAAGAGCAGATTATTTTCCCTGAAATTGATTACGATAAGATTGATAAAATTAAAGGTTTAAATATCACTATTGTAACATCTGCTCCTACTGACAAGGAAGCTCTTAGTTTATTGAAACTTATGGGTATGCCTTTTAAAGGATAATCACTCGGCTTAGCTAATTTGCTATTTTTCGTAAATTAACGTAGCTGGCAGTTATTTTTAAGTACATAATAAGTTAGAATTATTATAATCGGAGGTCGGTTTGGCAAAGAAATCTCTCATTGCGAAAGCAAAAAGAACGCCAAAATTTGCGGTAAGGAAATATAACAGATGCCCTCTTTGTGGACGCCCGAAAGCGTTCATTCGTAAATTCGGTATGTGCCGTATCTGTTTTCGTAAATTAGCATCCAGTGGTCAGGTTACAGGTGTAACAAAATCATCCTGGTAATTTTTCAACCCATCGGATCAAAATACTATTTTGATAAGGAGAGTTCGCGATGTCCATGAGCGATCCCCTGGCAGATATGCTGACCAGGATTAGAAATGGAGTAATGGCAAAGTTTGATTCAGTTGTAATGCCAACTTCAAAAACAAAAGTAAATATAGCTAAAGTCCTTCAAGATGAAGGATTTATTACTGGTTATCATGTTGATGAAAAAGGTCCTCAGGGAACTCTTACCATTGATCTTAAATATGGGGCTGAGCAGATACCGGTAATTACAGGTATCAGACGTATCAGCAAACCGGGCCTGCGTAAATATGCCAGAGTTGGGGAAATACCAAAAGTTCTCAACGGGCTTGGTATAGCAATTCTGTCAAGTTCAAAGGGCGTTATTACTGATAAAACCGCAAGGGCCAGTAATGTCGGCGGTGAGATTCTTTGCGAGGTCTGGTAAGACCAGCAAACAACGGAGGTAATCATGTCTCGTATTGGAAAACAACCTATTCCTGTTCCAGCTGATATTCAAGTTGATATCAAAGGACAGAACATTTCAGTTTCTGGTAAAAAAGGAAATCTGGAACGTGAAATTTTACCGGAACTTGAAGTCTCCATGAAGGATCAGGAGATTATTGTTAATAACCGGGATAACAGTAAAAGAACTAATGCATTCCGTGGAATGACTAGAAGCCTTATTAACAACATGGTTGTCGGTGTTAATGAAGGTTTTAAAAAGACCCTGATAGTGGAAGGTGTTGGATATAAAGTTAATGTATCCGGGAAGACTCTCACTTTAAATGTGGGATATTCAAATCCTGTTGAATTTGCAATTCCTGAGGGTATCCAAATCAATGTTGATGGAAATAATAAAATTATTGTTGAATCCATTGATAAAGAGCTTCTCGGTCTTACCAGTGCAAAGATTCGTGAGATTCGTAAACCTGAGCCATATAAAGGTAAAGGAATTCGTTACGACGATGAACATATTGTTCGTAAGGTAGGTAAAGCCGGAGCTGCAGCTTAAGTAAACTAGCATTCGCATATTGCGATTGTTTATCAAATTATGGTAAGGAAAAATGGCTAAGACACATCCTAAGAAAACAGCCAGGGCCAAACGTATTCGACGCATTCGCAAAAAAATCACTGGTAACAGTGCACAACCGCGTCTTAGAGTTTTTAAAAGTAATAAACACATTTATGCTCAAATCATTGATGACTCTGCTGGCAAAACCTTAGTATCCATGTCTACCATGGATAAGGGATTTCAGAAGTCTGATGACGACGATAAGACCGGCAAGGCAAAAAAAGTCGGTATATTGCTTGCGGAGGCTGCCAAGAATGCTGGTGTAAGTAAGGTCGTCTTTGACCGGGGCGGATATATTTATCATGGTCGAGTGAAAGCACTTTCTGAGGGAGCCCGGGAAGGTGGGCTTCAATTTTAACGATATAATTTATAGGGGGATTTCCCTTGGCTGATTTTAAACGTTCAAGGAACGAGAGTTCCGATGAATTCATTGAAAAAATTGTATTCATTAATCGTGTAGCTAAAGTTGTAAAAGGTGGACGAAGGTTCAGTTTCAGTGCCATTGTTGTTGTTGGTGACGGTAAAGGTAAAATTGGATATGGACTTGGGAAGGCCAATCTCGTGCCCGAGGCAATTCGAAAAGGTGTGGAAAGAGCCAGAAAGGATATGACTCACGTCTCTCTTACTGAAACCTCCATACCGCATCAGGTTATTGGAAGATATGGCGCTGGCAAGGTTTTACTTAAGCCAGCATCTGAAGGAACCGGTGTTATAGCGGGTGGACCTGTTCGCGCAGTTCTTGAGGCAGTTGGCATTCATAATATCCTGACCAAGTGTCTAGGATCTCACAATCCGCATAATATGGTTAAAGCCACTCTTAATGGATTGAAGAGTCTTCGTTCTGCTCAGAAAATTGCTGAAATGCGTGGCAAAAGCGTAGAAGAAATTCAGGCGTAGTGGAAAGCATTAAGCATGGTTTGACCCTGGGCAGTGTGCTCAGGTTATGCCGTGCTTTTTTTCTATTTAATATTGAGTTAAAGGTAGTCTAATGTCCGATACAATTACATTTACTTTGGTCAAGAGCGGAATAGGCAGTACAGAAAAAATTCGTGCCACTCTTACAGGTCTTGGACTGACAAAAATGCATAAGAGCGTGACCCGTAAAGCAACCCCTGAAATTAAGGGTATGCTGAACAAAGTTGCACACCTTGTCCGTATCGAGGAGGCGTAAAATGATTAATTTAGGAAATCTCTCTCCAAACAAGGGAGCAAGTAGACAGAGGAAACGTCTTGGCCGTGGTCCAGGATCTGGACATGGAAAAACTGCAGGACGTGGTCATAAAGGTTTTAAATCTCGGTCAGGGTCTGGTATTAAACCAGGATTTGAGGGGGGCCAGATGCCCTTGCAACGTCGGTTGCCCAAACGTGGTTTCACCAATATTAACACCATTAAATTCTCGATTGTCTCTCTTAGCCAGCTTGATAGCTTTGAGGCGGGTTCAGAGATAAATGGGTCATTGCTGGTAGAGAAAGGTATGGCTGATAAGGGTCTGCCGGTTAAGATTCTAGCAAATGGTGAAATTACCAAGGCTGTCACAGTTTCTGTTGACAAAGTTAGTGCTGGTGCAAAATCAAAGATTGAAGCTGCAGGCGGTAAAGTTGTAGAAGCCGCTAAGAGTAAATAAGCGAAAAATAACCAATTGAAGCTTTGATCTAACAGCTTCTATACGGATATAGATTATGAGCGGACTGCAGAATGCAGCAAAATCATCTGAGTTAAGAAAACGTATCTTTTTTACGCTGGCGATGCTGGCTGTATACAGGATGGGTGTTCAGGTTCCCACTCCCGGTATTAATGGTGAGGCGCTCGCCGCATTTTTCACTAAAAATGCAGGAACGCTTTTCGGTATGTTCAATATGTTTTCCGGTGGTGCTTTAGAGAATTTCTCTATATTTGCACTGGGAATCATGCCTTACATTTCAGCATCAATCATTATTCAGTTACTGACTGTGGTGATTCCTCAGCTTGAAACCCTTAAGAAAGAAGGAGCTTCAGGACAAAGGAAAATCACTCAGTATACAAGGTATGGAACTGTTGGTTTAAGTATTATTCAAGGTACATTCATAGCTACCGGCCTGCAGAGTATGGTTGGGCCTGGCGGAGAACCTATAGTTTTAAATCCAGGCACCCCATTTGTGCTTATGACAATGCTTACATTGACAGCTGGTACATCATTTATAATGTGGCTGGGTGAACAGATGACAGAACGTGGAATTGGTAATGGTATTTCACTCATTATCTTTGCGGGTATTGTAGCCCGTGGTCCTGCTGCTCTGGTGAACTCCTTTCAGCTTATTAAAGCTGGGGAAATAACACTTTTCTTTGTACCTTTGATCATTGCTTTCATGGTTGGTGTGGTCGGTATTATTGTTTTCTTTGAAACTGCCCAACGCCGTATTCCAATTCAATACGCAAAACGTGTGGTAGGAAGAAAGGTGTATGGTGGCCAGAGTTCACATTTGCCACTTAAAATTAATATCGCAGGCGTTATACCACCGATTTTTGCCTCTTCCATCATGATGTTTCCAGCAACAATTGGTGGATTTGTTCAGGTAGAATGGGTTCAAAAAGTATCAGCTGCTATGGCGCCTGGAACTTTTTATTACTATCTGCTGTATGTCGTGATGATAGTTTTCTTCTGCTTTTTTTATACAGCCGTCACATTTAAGCCAGATGATGTTGCTGAAAACCTGAAAAAGAATGGTGGCTTTATTCCGGGTATCCGTCCTGGAAGAAAAACTGCTGATTTCATAGATAAGGTGCTCACTAGACTGACAGTTGTAGGAGCAATATATTTAAGCGTTGTTTGTGTACTTCCAACTATTCTGATATCAAAATTTAACCTGCCTTTCTATTTTGGTGGAACTGCCCTTCTGATTGTAGTTGGTGTTGCTATTGATACGGTATCACAGGTACAATCACAAATGGTCATGACAAATTACGAAGGGTTTATGAAATCAAGCGGCAAAAAGTAAACGGTATATTGTGACCAGCAGCGCAGGAGGACAGCAGGCATCAAAGCCTATTCTGGTGAAAACACCTGATGAGATAAAGCTCATGCAGGAGGCAAATCAGATAGTTGCTGAAGTTTTGTGTCTTTTGCAGGACAGTGTTAAGCCTGGGATCACTACCTTCGATCTTGATAAGATGGCTGAAGAACTTTGTATGAGGAGAAAATCAGTACCTGCATTTAAAGGATATCACGGTTTTCCCTCAAGTCTTTGTGTTTCTATCAATGAAGAAGTTGTGCATGGTATACCATCGCGCAAACGCAAATTAAAGAAAGGTGATATTCTATCTGTTGATTTCGGCGTTTGCTATAAAGGTTTTTATGGTGATTCTGCGATAACCATTCCGGTTGGTAAGGTTAAAAATGAGACACACAAACTTTTGCAGGCTACCAAGCATTCACTGGATCTTGCCATAGAACAGGTTGTAATTGGTAACAGGATTTCCGATGTTTCAAAAGTCGTTCAGGACTATGTTGAATCGCAAGGATATTCTGTTGTTCGGCAGTTTGTTGGCCATGGTATTGGAAGCTCGCTTCATGAAGGTCCTGAGGTACCTAACTATGTTCAGGGTGGTCAGTCTCCGAGACTGATTGAAGGTATGGTTATTGCTATTGAACCTATGGTGAACATGGGAACCCATAAGGTAAAAGTTCTTCGCGACGGATGGACTGTAATTACAGCAGATAAAAAACCATCTGCACATTTTGAACATTCTATTGCGGTTACAACTGAAGGACCTTTGGTTCTCAGTACCAGAGATAATTTTTCAGGTTGCCGGTAAAATAATCCTTCTCTTTTTTGAGTAGATATATTATTATCAACCCTTTTTCGATCTGTTTATGTTCGTTTCAGGAGTATAATTATGGCCAAAGAAGAAGCCATTGAAGTAGAAGGTACCATAGTAGAGCCGCTTCCCAATGCGATGTTTCGCGTAGAGTTGGATAACGGCCACAAAGTTCTTGCTCATATCTCAGGTAAAATGCGAATGCATTTCATTAAAATTTTGCCTGGTGATCGTGTTACAATAGAACTTTCCCCATATGATTTGACAAGGGGAAGGGTAACATTCCGGGCCAAGAATAATAAAAAGAAAAAATAAGAGAGTTATCACATGAAAGTCAGGTCATCTGTCAAAAAAATGTGTAGTGATTGTAAAGTTTTTAAGCGTAAAGGCGTTGTCCGGGTTAGCTGTAAAGTAAAAAAACATAAACAGCGTCAGGGATAATTATCTCATCTTTGTGACAGGCAATATAGTCTATTGTCACTTTTTCTAAGGAGTACGTATTTTGGCACGTATATCAGGAGTAGATCTTCCTAAAAATAAACACATGGATCGTGCGCTTACCTATATCCATGGAATTGGATTGACCTCAGCCAAGCAAATACTTGATAAGGTTGATTTACCATACACCATGAACAGTGATGATCTTGGTGGAGAAGACATTACACGTATTCGTAAGATTATTGAATCTGAATACACTGTTGAAGGAGACAGACGACGTGAGGTGTCCATGGATATCAAACGTCTCACTGACCTTGGATGCTATCGTGGACGTCGTCATCGTATGGGACTACCCTGTCGTGGCCAGAAGACAAAAACGAATGCCAGAACCAAAAAAGGTCCTCGTCGTGGCGCGGGTAGCCGTAAATAATATATTCATACAGGTGTAAATAATGGCTGGAGCAAAACGTGCCGGATCGTCTAATAAGAAAAGAGTAAAAAAGAACATTCCAGAAGGAATAGTTTTTATATACTCTACCTTTAACAATACAATTGTAACTATTTCTGATAAGCAGGGTAATGTGATTTCCTGGTGTTCTGCCGGGGTTCTTGGCTTCAAAGGGTCAAGAAAATCAACACCTTTTGCCGCTCAGAAGGCAATGGCTGAAGCTGCGGAAAAAGCCGTTGAACATGGTCTTCGAAAAATTGAAGTACGTGTTAAGGGACCCGGGCCTGGACGCGAAGCTGCACTCAGGGCCCTTATAAATACAAGATTTGAAGTTAGCAAAATTGTTGATGTAACTCCAATTCCTCACAATGGTTGCAAACCACCGAAACGACGTCGGGTTTAATTAATCCTGGCTGAATAATTTTTTTTTACGTTATATTCTATTAATCGGAGAATAAAGTGGCTAGATATACAGGAGCAGCCTGTCGTCGTTGTAGACGAGAAAATCTGAAATTACATCTCAAAGGTGATCGCTGCTATTCAGATAAGTGCGCATATGAAAGAAGAGCTGTACCTCCCGGTCAGCATGGTCAGGCGCGTTTTAGAAAGGTTTCCGACTATTGCGTTCAGCTGAGAGAGAAACAGAAAGTTAAAAATATTTATGGAATGCTCGAAAGACAATTTCGTACTTATTTTCACAAAGCCGATCTGCAGAAAGGAATTACAGGTGAAAACCTCCTTATATTACTTGAGCGACGCCTGGATAACACGATTTTCCGCATTGGTTTTGCATCATCAAGGAAACAGGCGAGACAACTGGTGCGTCATAATCATGTTCTCGTGAATGGTAGAAAGGTCAATATCCCTTCCTTCCTTGTTTCTGTTGGTGACATTGTAACCATCAAGGAAAAAAGCCGCACTAATTCGTACCTCGTGGAAAGTATGGAAGCTGTTGCCAGACGTGGAATTCCATCATGGCTTGAGCTTGATAAAGACGCATTTAAAGCCACGGTTAAGGCTCTGCCTAATCGCGATGAAATTACCATGCCTATTCAGGAACAACTTATTGTTGAGTTGTATTCCAAATAATCATACTGAATTTGGTATCTCGGTAATCGTATTGCAAATTCAGAAGGTAGGAAACTTATGACCCAAACTGCTGAAGAGACACTCCCTATTTATCGCAACTGGCACGAACTTATTCATTCAGAGCCACTTGAAGTAGATAAGTCAAAGCATACTAATACATATGGTAAATTCGTCTGCCAGCCACTTGAACGCGGTTTTGCTGCAACCATAGGCAACTCTCTGCGACGCATTCTGCTTTCTTCCATACAGGGGACAGCAATAACGAGCGTTAAGATTGAAGGCGCCCTTCATGAATTCACATCCATGGTTGATGTGAAGGAAGATGTCAGTGAGATTATTCTTAATCTTAAACAGGTAAGGCTTCAGTTGCACTCTGATGAAGCCCAGACTGTTACCATTGATAAAAAAGGTCCTGGTGAAGTTACTGCTGCAGATATTGCTGGCAATGCATTTATTGAAGTGATGAACGGTGATCAGTTGATCTGTACTTTGACAGGAGACACTGAATTTCATGCTGAACTGACTGTTGAATGGGGTAAAGGATATCAACCTGCAGAAAAGCAATCAAAGGATGATCTTGCCATTGGGCAGATTCCCATTGACGCTATTTTCACCCCAATTCGTCAGATTCAATACAGTATTTCCAATTCGCGTGTAGGTCAGCAGACAGACTATGATAAGTTGACCATTGAAGTTGAAACTGACGGTAGTGTAAAACCTGAAAATGCATTGGCTTTTGCAGCAAAAATTCTGAAAGAGCAACTCGCACCATTTATTAACTTTGATGAAGCTGAAGTCGAGCCTGAGAAGACAGAAGAAGATAAAGGTGACATTGAGCCCTTGAATCCAAACCTTGATAAACCGGTAGAAGATCTTGAGCTTTCAGTGCGATCCGCAAACTGTCTTAAAAATGCTGATATTAACTTCATTGGTGAGTTGGCTCAAAAGTCTGATCAAGAAATGTTGAAGACCAAGAATTTCGGTCGAAAGTCTCTCAATGAAATTAAATCCCTACTCACTGAAATGGATTTAACTCTAGGGATGAAGATAGAAAACTGGACTCCACCCGAAGTTGCAGAAGCTGGCGACGACAGCGAGTTATAAAGAAGATATTATTATAAATCAATTTCTGATTTTCAGGAATTGAGTTGAGGATAGAATTATGAGACATGGAAAATCAGGAAGAAGACTCGGTCGAACCACTTCCCATAAAGAAGCGATGTTTCGCAACATGGTCACTTCAGTCTTTGAGCATGAGCGTATCGTTACAACTACTCCAAAGGCAAAAGAAGTAAGAAAAGTCGTTGATAAAATGATCACTCTTGCCAAACGTGGGGATTTACATGCCAGGCGCCAGGCTCTGAGTTTCATTCGGTCCCGTGATGTCGTTGCTAAACTTTTTGATGAAATTTCAGGACAATTTGAAAACCGAAATGGTGGATATACCCGCATTATTCAAACAGGCCAAAGACGTGGTGATGCCGCACCCATGGCAATTCTTGAGCTTGTTACCTATAGTGAGGATATCGAAGAAGAGAGCGAAAGTTAATGTAGCAATGCTCTTCTTGCCACCCGATTCTCTGAAGCTGATATGAACACGTTCATATCAGCTTTTTTTTTCTTGTTTTTTTGACTAATTATTTTCCCATACTTTACACATAATTGGACGATAGGATGATAAATAAAGAATTACCACCTGGAATGGAGCCCCTTGGAAAGAAGAAATTTAGCTTTCACTGCCATCCCGGTGTCGATTGTTATATGGTCTGCTGCAGAAACGTTGATATGTTTCTCTATCCTTATGATATCCTGCGTCTTAAACAGGCTCTCAAAATTTCTTCTCAGGAATTTATGGAGAATTACACCACAGTTGTTCAAGGTGTCAGTCATCCTTATTTTCCATCCATTATGCTGCGTTTAACTAAAGACGAGAAAAAGTCATGTCCGTTTTTAGGGGATGATGGTTGTGAAGTATATATGGATAGACCGTCTGCATGCAGAACTTACCCTCTGGAACGTGGGGTTGATCGTTCTCCTGAAAAAGGTATGGCAACAGATTTTTATCTGTTAACCAATCATGACTATTGTCATGGTCATCAGGAGGAAAAAAGCTTTACCGTCAGAAAATGGATCCGTAATCAACGGCTTGATGATTTTAATCTGATGAATGATCTGTGGGCTGAAGTGGATACCGTATTTGCAGGAAATCCATGGGCCGGCGAAGGAAGCGGAGGCCCCAAGCAGCAGGTTGCCTTCACCGCTTGTTATGATATTGATAATTTCAGATTAATGGTGGCTAAACATTCACTACTTGAGAGATTTACAGTTTCACGTGATCAGAAGCGTAGAATTAATAAATCCGACACTGAATTGCTGAAATTTGCCTTTGAATGGATAAAGAATTTTCTTGGCGCACCATCCTCTCTACTGAAAAAATAGTGTGCTGGAGCTTTAAACAGTCGGTGGCATAAATTTCTTTGCTGTAGATTGGCGCAAAAACTTGCGTGACTATGGGTAGTATGGTAATAAAAAGTGTTTAGAAATGAAATTTGTAGCAGTTTTTTCTACAGTGGGTAGAAAGAACATAATTCACACATCCCCCGTATTCCGGTGTCACCATTTTTGCTAGTGAAAAATTGTGATGAAGGCGGGATGGACGTTAAACCGGATAGGAGAATAGAATGGCAAAAGTAACTGTTAAAGAAATGCTGAAAGCCGGATTACATTTCGGCCATCAGACCCGTCGCTGGAACCCCAAGATGAAGCCATTTATCTATGGACCCCGCAATGGTATTTATATTATCAATCTTGATAAAAGTAAGAAACTTTTTGATATAGCAAATGATTTTGTAATAAATGAAGTAGCAAAAGGCGGAAATTTACTTTTCGTAGGCACCAAACGACAAGCCAGAAATATCATTAAGGAAGAGGCCGTGCGTTGTGGCATGCCGTATGTTGATCATCGCTGGCTTGGTGGCATGCTCACCAACTTTCAGACCATTAAAAATTCCATTGAACGTCTTAAATCAATAGAATCCATGCAGGAAGACGGATCAATTAATCGCTTTCCAAAGAAAGAGATTCTGTTAATGGGCAAAGAGCGTATAAAACTGGAGCGTAATGTCGGTGGTATCAAAAATATGCGTAATGTTCCCAGTGCGATTCTTGTAATCGATCCTAGAAATGAGGCCATAGCAATCAATGAAGCAAGAAAACTTAACATCCCTGTGATTGCTCTTGCTGATACTAACTGTGATCCAGATGGTATCGATTACATCATTCCAGGTAATGATGATGCCATTCGTTCGATTCGTCTTATTTGCAGCCAGCTTGCTGAAGGTGTTCTTGCCGGCCAGGCTGCCCACGATGGTGAAGAAGCCTCTGATGAAGCTATGCTTGCTGCCATGGGTGATGCCACTGCAGAACAGGTAGAAGTCGTTGAGGGAACCTCAAGTGAAGCAGCAGAAGGTGGAGAAGGCGCGAAAACAACAAATTAAGTTTGTGCCATATCCGGTATGAACACGATTTTAACACAGGGGCTGTATAGGCCCCTTTGTCGTGTCTGCATGAATCTCATTGTTTATGGATTCGTAAAAACGCTCCCTCTTTTTCGTTGTGCACCCGAAGGAAGTGCCCCTTGAGATACAAAAATTAAATCATTTCAACATACCCTGTTAAGCCAAAATAATTTAATTTATACATCTAAGGGCATAAATGCAGATCGAATATGGAGTTTTTTTTATCCATTTTAAATGTTAACTTTTTACGAGTTTATCATTGTTAAACTATTCTTTTGACAATGAAGATTATAAACCAGATTGCTAATTACATATAAAGATAACAAAAACTATATTTTAGATGCTTTTGTGATATAAATCACCAGGCTATCAAATTGGGAGATATATTGTGAAAATTACAAGTCAAATGGTTAAAGACCTGCGTGATAAAACTGCTGCAGGAATGATGGATTGTAAAAAAGCGCTGAGCGAGACTGACGGCGATATGGAAAAAGCCGTTGACCTTCTTCGTCAGAAAGGTCTGGCTGTTGCTGCAAAAAGAGCAGGGCGTGCAACCAGTGAAGGAACCATCGAATGTTACATCCATGCAGGTGGTAAGATTGCCGCAATGGTTGAGCTTTCCTGCGAAAGTGATTTTGTAGCAAAAACTGATGGTTTTAAGGAATTTGCCCGTGATCTTGCACTTCATGTTGCTGCTGTTAACCCTGTGGCCATCACCCGTGAAGACGTTCCTGAGGACGTTATTGCCCGTGAGAAAGAGATTTACGTGCAGCAGGCACTTGATTCTGGAAAGCCGGAAAACATTGTTGAAAAGATGGTATCGGGAAAAATGGAAAAATTTCTTAAAGAGATTTGTCTCCTTGACCAGCCATTTGTTAAAGATCCTGATTTTACCATTCAGGAACTCATTACCGACCTTATCGGAAAAATGGGAGAGTCTATCTCTGTCAAACGTTTTTCCCGTTTTCAGGTTGGCGCGTAAGTCTTATTCAACTCCTGTCATAGAACTTTAATCTCTGACAGGAGCTCTTTATTTCTCTTAATATGGAGTTGCTATGGAACTGAAGTATAAAAGGATACTATTGAAATTGAGTGGTGAAGCCCTTATGGGAGATGACTCTTTTGGTATCAATACCGATGTTCTTGGAGAAATTTCAGAAGAAATTAAAGGGATCATTGATCTTGGTGTGGAAGTCGGCATCGTGATTGGTGCCGGAAACATATTCCGTGGAGTAAAGGGTGCTAGTCAGGGCATGGACAGAACCGCTGCCGACAACATGGGAATGCTTGCAACGGTTATCAATTCTTTAGCCTTGCAGGATGCACTTGAGCGTGGTGGTGTGGTGACACGGGTTATGTCTGCGATCCCCATGCGCCTTGTGTGTGAGCCGTACATTCGACGTCGGGCAACGCGGCATCTGGAGAAAGGACGGGCAGTAATTTTCGCTGCAGGTACCGGAAATCCATACTTTACTACAGATTCTGCTGGTGTCCTTCGCGCACTTGAGATAGATGCTGATATCATCATTAAGGCAACTAAAGTAGATGGCGTATATGATAAGGACCCTGTCCTTCACGCAGATGCTGTTAAATATGACAAATTAACCTATGACGATGTCCTTTCAAAAAATCTTCGTGTTATGGATGCTTCAGGGATCGCACTCGCCAAAGAAGATAACAAGCCGATTTTGGTTCTCAATATGACAAAATCTGGTAGTATTCGCCGAGCAGTAGCTGGGGAGAAGATAGGCAGTCTTATCGGAAGTTGAGTAGAAGATTATTTGTAAGTTTACAGGTGTCATCTTTTCACGGTTACGCCCACCAGCATATGGGCTATAGCGTTCTGGCGTGTTACAAAAGTATGAGGTACCTGTGAAGGCCTATGAAATCGAATATGCGAAACCGGTAGTTACAAACCCTGTGATTGGTTACGATTATTTTCACCAATAAAGCAATAATGAATCTGGAGAATGTGGCATGAGTGAAGTGATTATTGAAATGGCAGATAAGATGGACAAAAGTGTGGAAGCTTTTAAAAATGAGCTTTCAAAAGTACGCACCGGACGAGCTTCCATATCGCTTCTCGATGGGATTTCCGTTGATGCCTACGGTAGTCCAATGCCCATGAATCAGGTTGCCACAATGACTATTCCCGAAAGCAGGATGATTGCCATCCAGCCCTGGGATCCTCAAATGGTGCCGGCCATTGAAAAAGCCATTCTAAAGTCCAATCTAGGTCTGGCTCCGGCAAATGACGGCAAGGTTATTCGCCTCACCATTCCTCAGCTTACTGAAGAACGTCGAAAAGAACTTGTTAAACAGGTTCGCAAAGTTGCGGAAGAGTTCAGAGTTGCAATTCGAAATGTCAGGCGTGAAGCCATTGATACCCTGAAGCAGCAGAAAAAAGACAAGGAAATCTCTGAGGACGATCTTTTCAAACTTCAGGATGACGCCCAGAAAGAAACAGATACTTATGTTAAGCAAATTGACGAAGTGACTGAGCACAAAGAAAAAGAAATGATGGAAGTCTGATTGATAAAAAAAATCTGACATCCATTTTATTGTAATACACTATCCGTTCCTGTGACGCATTTAACCCACGTGACAGGAATAGTTGCTTTATATGCTTTTGCATATATTTTTTGTCGAATTTGTCCATGTGAATCTCTTAAGTAATCATGTCTGTACCGCAATCAATAGATCCTAAACATCTTCCCCGTCATGTGGCCATTATCATGGATGGAAACGGGCGCTGGGCTAAACAGCAGAATAAACCTCGCTTGTACGGTCATAAGGTAGGTGTTGACTCAGTTCAGGCAATTGTTGAGTGTGCTGCCGAGTGGGGTGTAGAAGTGTTGACTTTGTACGCATTCTCCACTGAAAACTGGAAACGTCCTGCTGATGAGGTGGGCGGGCTCATGGGGCTGTTAAAAAATTATCTTCAGAAAGAGCTTTCCAGGATGCTGAAAAACAATATTCGGCTCACATGTATAGGGGATGTTGAGAAGCTTCCAAAAGATGTCCATAAAGTCCTTAAAAATACTATCAGTGACACATCAAAAAATGATAAGCTTACACTGAACCTGGCCTTGAGTTATGGCGGACGATCAGAGATGATCCGTGCCGTCCGTATGATTGCTGCTGAAGTAAAATCCGGAGATATCAAAACAGATGACATTGATGAAAAACTCATTGACAGTCATCTTTATACGGCTGGTCTTCCTGATCCTGACCTCCTTATCCGGACCGGTGGGGAAGCCAGGCTTTCCAATTTCCTTCTCTGGCAGGCATCCTATGCTGAAATATATTTTACAGACGCAATGTGGCCCGAGTTTCGTGAGGAAGCTTTTGCTAGTGCCATTGCAGAATATCAGAGACGAGAGCGGCGTTTTGGAAAAACCAGCGCTCAAGTCGAAAGTGGGTAAAATATGAATCGGGTCATTCCAGGTCTTGCTTTAGCCGGTTGCTGGCTGCTTCTCTTGCTTAAAGGGTCTTTTACTCTTTTTGCCCTTGTCCTCATCGTCGGACTTGTCATAGGAGCTTACGAGTATGGAAAAATGGCTCTTTCTGATGATTCTTTTTGGGGCTCCGCTGTTCTGGCGTTTTTATCAGTTCTCCCTCTCCTCTCAGTCGCTACCACTCCTCAACTTGGTATCAGTGGCGGACTCGTACTCGCATTTCTGCTGTTATCATTCTGGACGCTCGGAAGCTATAAAAAAGATTTTGACAGCTATGGTTTTTTTTCACGCTGCAGTCTCGGGTTGCTCTGGGTTGGTTTTCTTGGTGCACATCTGCTATTGATACGAGGGATGCCGGACGGAAATTATTGGCTGCTCATTCTCACCGGAATCACAGCAGGATCTGATTCCGGTGCCTACTACACCGGGCGTGCCTTGGGCAAACACAAGCTCAGTCCATTGATCAGTCCCAATAAAACCATTGAGGGTGCAGTTGGCGGAATTGTTGCCGGAATGATTGTGGCTATACTTTTAGCATTCCTTTTTCTGGATTCTGTTCCCTGGCTGTTTCTACTTTTTTCTGCCATTTTTTTGGCTGTTGTTGGAATTTGTGGTGATCTGGTTGAATCGGTTATTAAAAGGGCAACAGGAACAAAAGACTCCGGAACTATTCTCGGCGGCCATGGGGGTATTCTTGATCGTGCAGACTCCATATTATTTGCTGCTCCTGTCCTCTATTACCTCCTGCAACTTATATGAAGAAACTCACTGTTCTCGGTTCCACAGGCTCCATAGGGTGTAATGTTCTGGATGTTGTCCGGAGTTTTCCGGATCTCTACAGTGTTACTGGTCTTGCTGCGGGGAAAAATATCTCAAAACTGTACGATCAGGTATTGGAATTTGATCCGGAACTGATCTCTGTTGCAGAAAGTGACGGTGCGGATCAACTCCGCCAGCAACTCCCGGAGAAATATCATGACAGGGTTAAATATGGCGCAGAAGGCAGCCGGGAAGTAGCAGCTCTGGCATCTGCGAGTATGACAATTTCTGCCATTGTCGGTGCCGCAGGTCTGCTCCCTACTCTTGCAGCCATTGAGGCTGGCAAGGACATAGGGCTTGCCAACAAGGAAACCCTGGTCATGGCCGGTAAACTTGTAATGGATCGTTGCCGGGAAAAAGGTGTCAAACTCCTGCCGGTTGATTCTGAGCACAGTGCTATCTTTCAGGCGCTGGAGGCAGGGCATCGTGATGATGTGGCAAAGATTATTCTCACAGCATCTGGCGGACCATTCAGAGAAAAGAGCCGCCGGGAACTGGAAACCGTTACCCCTGACCAGGCCCTTGCGCATCCCAACTGGGATATGGGACGCAAAATTTCCATAGATTCTGCAACTCTTATGAACAAAGGCCTCGAGGTTATTGAAGCCAAATGGCTTTTTAACGTCTCTGTGGATGATATTGAAGTGGTTGTGCACCCCCAATCCGTTGTTCATTCTCTGGTGGAGTATCAGGATGGTTCAGTGATTGCACAGCTTGGTATTCCCGATATGCGGATTCCCATTGCCTATGCCTTGTCTTATCCAAGACGGCTTCCCATGTCATTGCCTGGGTTAAACCTGGCAAACTGTTCTAATCTTGAATTCCATGATCCTGATTATGATCGTTTCCCTGCTCTTTCCCTTGCTTTTAAAGCTATTCGTAGTGGTGGTGTTCAACCGGCAGTACTCAATGCTGCCAATGAAGTTGCTGTGGATGCCTTTCTTGAAGGAGAGATTTCCTTTCTTGATATTACTTTAATCGTGGCTAAGGTTATGGACGAAGTAAGAGACGGCAGTGAGGATTCCATTGAGGATATCCTGCTTGCTGATCGTCAGGCAAGGGAAGAGGCAAATCTTCTCATCAGGAAGAGAGCATAATTTCTCTATCAATCAACCTGCGAAGGTTTTTATATGAATACGGCAGTTGCATTTATTATTGTTTTAGGCATTCTAATTTTTGTCCATGAGTTGGGGCATTTTCTTTTTGCCAAGCTTTTTAAAGTAAGAGTACTCAAATTTTCCCTTGGTTTCGGTCCCAGGATATACAGCAAAACTGTGGGTGAAACTGAATACCAGCTGAGTGCTCTGCCTCTGGGCGGCTATGTAAAGATGTTTGGGGAAAATCCGGATGAACAAAAGGACGCAGGTGAAGAGGAACGAGAGGCTTCCTTTGCACACAAGCCGGTATGGCAGCGGTTTTTAATCGTTTTTGCCGGTCCTCTATTTAATCTGCTTTTCACTCTTGTTCTCTTTTTCATGGTTTTTGCTGTGATGGGTTTGCCGGACAGCCATGACACAACAAAAATTGGACAGGTCAATCCGGGCACTCCAGCAGCTGCTGCAGGCTTTCAGGTGGACGATACCATCATTACTATCAATGGTCATCCGACACAGCATTGGATGGATGTTCTGAATCTGGTCAAAGATTCAAATGGTGAAGAACTGACCTTCTTTCTTGCCCGCGGAGGTGAAGAGATTACCCTCGTTGTAACACCTGCAAAGCAGCCGGTAAAAAGTATTTTTGGTGAAGAGGTCGGAGAACGTTTCATGATCGGCATTGTCAAGGCTGAGGAACTCTTTTATTCGCCAACAGGGCCGGTTGGTGCTTTTCTGGCTGCCTGCTCCCAGACCTGGATGTATATCAGTCTGACGGTCTTGGGTTTTGTGAAACTTATCCAGCAGGTGGTACCGGTTTCAGAGCTGGGAGGGCCGATTCTCATTGCTCAGATTGCAGGCAAACAGATGCAGGCCGGCTGGGTCAATCTGGTATTTTTTATGGGGCTGCTCAGTGTCAATCTCGGTATCCTCAATCTTCTGCCCATTCCTGTGCTTGACGGTGGACATCTGATGTTTCTCACCATTGAGGCAATCCGAAAAAAACCTATATCAGAAAAAATGCAGATTATTGGGCAGCAGATTGGAATCGCCTTTTTAGTCACAGCCATGGTTTTTGTTTTTTATAACGATATTGCCAGGATTTTCAGCTCGTGAGCAAAGTCCGCCCCCTGCTTCTTGCTTTAGACACCGCAATAGCCTGCAGCTCCGTGGCACTTACATATGGTGATGTCCATGATGGAGAGCTCATTGCATCGTTGAATTTAAACAGTAAGCTCACCCATTCCAGGCGACTGCTCACTGGAATAGACTGGCTGCTCAGTGAAAACCGGATCGATTTTGCTGATATTGACGGTCTGGCAGTGGGGCTTGGGCCCGGATCATTCACCGGACTGCGTATCGGTATGGCTACGGTGAAGGGATTGGCTACGGCCATGGATAAACCGCTGCTTGGTGTGTCAACTCTGGATGCGCTGGCTCTTTGCTGTCCGGGGGACAAACCCCTTTGTGTTCTGCTCGATGCCAGAAAGAAAGAAGTTTATAGAAGATGGTATCTGCCGGATGCTAAGGGCGTGTATAGGCGCCAGGGCAACATTCAGGCTCTCTCACCGGATGAGCTTGCCTCAGAGGTAAGCGAACCTGTGTTGATGGTGGGGGACGGACTGTTTCCATATGGGGAAATTTTTGACAAAATTCCAGGGAATTTTGTAACCACTGCTCCTCTTCCCCTGAATTATCCATCAGCCGTGGCCATTGGTTTTTTATGTTGTGAACAGCTGCACATGGGAGACATCATGGATCTGGAATCCGCTGTTCCCATGTATGTTCGAGCATCTGATGCTGAACTCAGCCTGGTAAAAAAAGAGCAACAGGAACAGGACAGATGATACTTAGAAAACAGACCAGATTAATTCATGTCGGCGGTCTGCCAGTGGGAGGCGGCAGCCCGATTTCAGTGCAATCCATGACCAACACTGATACCCGGGATGTGGCGACAACTCTTACTCAGATTGAAAGATTACAGGATGCCGGATGTGAGATAATCCGCGTGGCTGTACTAGACCAGGAGGCGGCAGCAGCCATCCGGGAAATCAGGGAAAATATCCTGATTCCGCTCATAGCAGATATTCATTTTGATTATCGTCTTGCTGTGGCAGCCATGGAAAATGGTGCACAGGGTATTCGTATTAATCCCGGAAACCTTGGCGGTCCTGAAAAACTGGCCCGTGTTGTTGATGCCGCCAAATTACATAAAGTTCCTATCCGGGTGGGCGTGAACAGTGGTTCAATTGAAAAGGATCTTCTGAAAAAATATGGTTATCCCAGTGAGGATAACCCAACGGCCCTAATCGAAAGTGCACTTAGAAATGTGCGTCTTCTTGAAGATCAGGGGTTTGAGGAAATCAAGATTTCCATTAAATCTTCAGATACTCTCACCACCATCAGTGGCTATCAGCAGCTTTCAAAGCTCACGGACTATCCACTGCATTTTGGTGTAACTGAAGCTGGCGGCCTGATTGCAGGAACAGTGAAGTCAAGCGTTGCCCTCGGAATACTGCTTCACCAGGGAATCGGAGATACTTTTCGTATTTCTCTTACCCGTGATCCGGTGGAGGAAATTCGTGTTGGATTTGAGTTGCTGCGCTCCCTTAAAATTCGGGAACGTGGCCCAGAGTTGATTTCCTGCCCAACCTGCGGCAGAACACAGATTGATCTTTTTTCCATTGCAGAAGAAGTTGAGCGCTATGTACAAACCATGGCAAAGCCTATCAAGGTCGCTGTTATGGGTTGTGTGGTGAATGGTCCAGGTGAGGCAAAAGAAGCTGATATTGGTCTTGCCGGTGGAAACGGAGTCGGTATTATATTTAAAAAAGGTAAATTATATAAGAAGGTTAAAGAGGATGACCTACTTGATACTTTTCTTCGCGAACTAAAAAAAATAGAAGAGGCAACAGACAAGGCTTAGAACAATGAGATATTCAAAATCACTTATCCCCACCCTTAAAGAGAACCCTGCTGAAGCGGAAGTTGTCAGCCATCGCCTTCTTTTACGTGGTGGTTATATCAGGAAATTGACTGCAGGAATTTATACATATCTGCCACTTGGTCTTGCTGCAATTCGTAAAGTTGAACAGATTGTCCGAGAAGAAATGAACAGGGCCGGTGCCCAGGAACTTCTCATGCCAATGGTACAGCCTGCTGATCTCTGGCATGAAACCGGACGTTATGAAAAATATGGGCCTGAATTGCTGCGATTTGTTGATCGTCATGACCGCGAGTCCTGCCTTGGACCGACCCATGAGGAAGTAATAACAGACCTTGCACGTCGGGAAATACGATCATATCGGGATCTGCCCATAAACCTTTATCAGATTCAGACCAAATTCCGTGACGAGATCAGGCCGCGATTCGGCTTGATGCGCGGCCGTGAGTTTATCATGAAGGATGCATATTCTTTTGATGTTGATGATACGGCTTCAGGAGAATCCTATCAGCGCATGTATGATGCCTATAAACGGATATTTACCCGCTGCGGACTGGATTTCCGTCCTGTTGAAGCGGATTCCGGAACAATTGGCGGTAGTTTTTCCCATGAGTTTATGGTGCTTGCTGATACTGGCGAAGACACCCTGGTGATCTGTTCTGCCTGTGACTATGCAGCAAACAGCGAAAAGGCAGCAGTCATTGCACCGGCTGCAGATGAGAGCCCCATGCTGGAGCTCGAAAAAGTTGAAACTCCCGGCAAACGGAAAGTTCCGGTGGTGTGTGAGTTTATGAACATTGAGTCACACGAACTTGTGAAGACCATGGTCTATAAAGCAGGGGAAGAAGTTGTTGCTGTTCTGGTTCGTGGTGACCGTGAAGTGCAGGAAGTAAAGCTTAAAAATCTCCTTGGCGCTGTTGATGTTGAAATGCTGGATGACAAAGGCGTATTTGATGCAACCGGTGTTCCAACTGGCTATCTCGGGCCCGTTGGCATAAAGGTTAAACTGGTGGTTGACGCGGAAGTGGCTGCAATGCGAAACTTTGTAACCGGAGCCAATGAAAAGAATTTTCATTTTAGAAACGTAAATATGGGCCGGGATTTTGAACCGTTTGCTGTGGCTGATCTGCGGCAGATTACCGATACTGATCCCTGTCCTGTCTGTGGTGCTGCCCTTGGCATGAAAGAGGGAATTGAAGTTGGCCATGTCTTTAAACTGGGAACGGGTTATTCCGCTGCCATGAATGCAGTGTACCAGGACAGCAATGGACAGGACAGACCCATGGTTATGGGATGTTATGGAATTGGGGTAAGCCGTATCGTCGCAGCTGCCATTGAGCAGAATCATGATGAGAACGGCATGATTTTCCCCATGCCCCTTGCTCCTGTGCAGGTTATTCTGCTGAACCTTGGCCTCAAGGATGAGCAGATAACTAAAACCGCGGAATCCCTGTACCTTGAGTTGCAGGAAAAAGGAGTTGAAGTCCTGTTCGATGATCGTGATGAACGTCCCGGTTCAAAGTTTAAAGATGCTGATCTTTTAGGCATTCCTCTGCGGGTAACGGTTGGTAAACGACTGACAAAAGACGGCGTTGTAGAGCTCCGCAAGCGGAAAGACGGTGCAACAGAGGAGCTTGAACCTGAGAGTGTAGTAGCAAGGATTGTTGCGTTAATTGATGAAGCCATGAAAGGGTGATGGATAAGGAACTCACTGTTATGGTTAATCAGGAAGGACTGAAAATACTCACAAGGAGTTATCTGCACGGGATAGATCTCAGTCCCCTTGATAAGGCCTGGGAGTTAGCGGTATCAGTTCATACCGATAAAAAACATTTTTCCGGAACTCCGTACCTGGATCATGCGCTGAACGTGGCCTCTACCCTTGCTTCCATGCATCTGGATCTGGATACCATTGTGGCTGGCCTGCTGCATGGTGTTCTGAAAGAGGGCGTGGAGCTTTCCACACTGCGTAAGGCGTTTGGTGACAGTGTTGCAACGATCGTTGATGGCTGTACCCGTATTACAAAGGTTCATTACAATTCAAAACTGGCTCATCAGGCTGAAAATGTCAGGAAAATGTTGCTGGCCATTGCCAGTGATGTCAGGGTATTGCTTGTTAAACTGGCAGACAGACTTCAGGATATGTGTCTCTTAGACACCGTGGAGCCTGATCGTCAGCTTGAAATCGCCCGGGAAACCAAAGACCTCTATGCCCCCCTGGCATCACGCCTTGGTATTGACTGGATGAAACGTGAACTGGAAGATTTATCTTTTCAGTTTCTCTATCCTGATGAATATGTTGATCTGGTTTCCAGGCTTGAAAGCTCTCTTGAGGAAAGACAGAATTATGTGGATGAGGTGATATCCATTATTCATGGAAAACTTGCAGAAAGTGCTGTCACTCCTACGCGTATCATCGGCAGACCCAAACATCTGTATTCCATTTATAAAAAACTGGTGGCTCAGAAAATCCCCCTGGAGAGGGTTTATGATAAGGTCGCCTTTCGTATTATTGTCAATACCGTGAAGGAATGCTACGAGGCGCTGGGTGTCATCCACGCCAACTGGTCACCGGTTCCTGGCCGCATAAAAGATTTTATTTCAGTCCCCAAAGCCAATAATTATCAGTCAATGCACACCACAGTGGTGGGGCCAAGAGATCATTTTATCGAGATTCAGATCCGTACCGAAGAGATGGATCGTATTGCCCAGGAAGGTGTTGCTGCCCACTGGGCATATAAAGAAGGGCAGAGCGCTTCTGAGAATGATGCCAGGGTATTTAAAGAGCTGAAAAGTCTGGTCAAAACTCTGCAGGAAGTTGAAGATCCCGGAGAGTTCCTGGAATCAGTACACGGTGAGCTTTATACACCTGAGGTGTATGCCCTGACTCCTGCCGGTGAAGTGAAAGAATTTCCTGTAAACAGTAGTCCCATTGATTTTGCCTATGCAATTCACACTGAAGTCGGAGATCATTGTGTGGGGGCCAAGGTAAACGGAAAACTGGTTCCTCTGAAATATTCCATCCAGAATGGGGATATTATCGAGATCATTACTTCGAAGAATCAGCGTCCGAGAAGGGGCTGGCTTGAACTGATCAAAACAAGCCGCGCACGTTCCCGTGTGCGTTCATGGTTGCGTAAGGCAGAGAGAGAAAAATCCCTGAATCTTGGACGTGAGATATGTGAAAAAGAGCTGAAACGCTACGATACCACGCTTAAAAAGATGGTCAAAAGCGGGCACGTGAAGGTTCTGTTAAAAGATCTGCACTGCAATTCACTGGAAGATATGCTTGCCAAAGTGGGAAGTGGAATGATCACCATCCCACATCTTGTGAAAACCCTTCAGCCTCCTGAAATCAGAAAGGAAGAAGAGGAGCGGCTCATCAGTGCTGAAACCACTGATTCCAAGAAACAGACTGTCACAACTCCCGGACCCAGGAAAGCAGGAACAGGATCGTCGATTCATATTGACGGTATTGATGATATGATGATTAAAATCAGTCGCTGCTGCAATCCGGTTCCAGGAGATCCTATCATGGGTTTTATCACCAATGGTCGTGGAATTTCCGTACACAAGGCGGAATGTGTTAACCTGCGTGCCACTGATCCTCAGCGTTGGATCGATGTGGAGTGGATAACCACTGAAGAGGCGGGTCACAGGGTGGAGATTCAAGTCAGTGCTGAAAATGGAAAAGGTGTGTTTGCAGCCATCAGTGCAGCCATCAGTGCAGATGATGCGGATATCGTAGAGATTACTGCCCGTACAACACCTGCCGATACTGCTGATTTTCATATAGCTGTGGAAGTTGAAGGTTTGGAGCATCTGCAGAGGGTTCTTTTGCATCTTCGTCAGATGGATCAGGTAATAACAGCCAGAAGAATTTAGTCCCATAGAAAATACAGGAGGAGAGAGTGAAAGAGAATATCACTGCCATGTATGCCAGAAAGAATTTTGGTCGTTTGTTGGATAAGACATCTCTTCTTGGCGAATCCTAAGTGATTGAGAGAGCAGGCCGGCCAATGGCTGCCCTGGTTTCTGTGAGTCAGCTTGAAGAGCTTCAGGCTGGTGGACAGGAGATGCACGATGCGCTTGAAAAGCTCATAAAAAAAATAAAAGGACCCAAGTCAAAGAAACTTGAAAAGGCCATTGTTGAAGCCAGAAATGCTGCTGCAAACCTGCTCCTGTAAATAATCACGTAAATATATGCATTCTTGCCAGATCTGCGGCAATGAAATCGATGTTGCCCTGTCCCGTTGTCCCCATTGCGGAAGTGACCAGGAAAATGGACAGCAGGGTCAGTCATTGTCTTTCTCCAAAAAGTTTTACCAGAAAACAGTGAACCTTGAACAAGGGCTGCCAACGGTTGAACAGGCTCTGCACAGGCTCCAACAGGCAATAGCTGCAGCCAGACATGAGCATATTCGCGTACTGACTCTCATTCACGGATATGGCTCTTCAGGAAAGGGTGGAACCATCCGGCAGGAATGCAGGAAAACTTTGGATTATCTCCGCAGTAAAGGTGAAATCAGTGATGTGTTTTTCGGAGAAAATTTCAATCGTCGTTCCGGTGCTGTGAAACATTTGCTGCACCGTTTTCCTGAGCTTTCACGCCATCCTCACCTGAATAACGCAAATAAAGGTATTACTCTGGTGGTCCTGTTTTGATGTCGAGCCATAACGGTGTTGCCTTGCAGGATACTTAAGAGTGCTTACCTGTTATTGAATGAACGGCCAAAGGCTGTTTTATTATTAATGATGGATTCGTAAAAACTCTCCATCTTCTTCGTTGCTGCAAAAAAAAACAAATCATTTCAGCGTGCTCTAATGCGATGAAATAATTTGTTTTTTTTTCACCAAAGGGTATAGGCGCACCTCGAATATGAAGTTTTTTACAAATCCATCTTAGATTGTAGCTTTTTACGAGTTTATTATTAATTAAAAGGAGTTTTTAAATGAGACGAATTGCAGGAATAGCCCTTGTTGCATGCCTTGCTGTTCCAGGACTTGTTCACGCGACAGAGCCGGGAAAAGCACTCGAACTGAAGAGTTTTAAAGATAAACTCAGTTACAGCATCGGGATCAATATGGGAAGTTATTTGAATGGTGTCAGGGAAGAACTGGACTATGATCGTGTGCTGCTTGGGCTCCAGAATGGTTTTGATGGAAGTAAATCACTTCTGACCATGGAAGAGATGCAGAAGGTTCAGAAAGAGTTTGCCCAGAAGATGAAGGTAAAACAGGAAGCTCAGCTGAAGGCTATGCAGGAAAAAAATAAGAAAGCAGGAGATGAATATCTTGCCAAAAATAAAACAAAGAAAGGCGTGATAGTCACTGAGAGTGGCCTGCAGTATGAAGTGATTAAAGAAGGCAAAGGTGCTCAGCCCAAAGTTGAAGATACTGTTAAAGTTCACTATAAGGGCGCAAAAATTGATGGGACAGTCTTTGATGATTCCAACAAGCGGGGTGAGCCTGCAATCTTTGGTGTGACACAAGTCATCCCCGGCTGGACTGAAGTTCTGCAGCTCATGAAAGAAGGTGCAAGCTATCGGGTTGTTATCCCCTCAGAGCTTGCTTACGGACAGCAGGGTGCTCCGCCGATGATTGAGCCTAATTCTGTGCTTGTCTTTGACGTCGACCTGATTTCCATTGAGAAAAAGGAAAAGAAATAATCGGCTTTCATCATGATTTTTATTTCCCCGGAGGCCGAAAATGGCAAAAACAAAGTGCTGTAAAAAAATAGAAAAAAAGGGGAAATGCTGCAAAAGCTGCCCTTTATTTGAATCTTCAAAGAAGAAAAACAAGAAGAAGAAAAAAAAGAAAAAGGGTAAAAAATAATTTTTTATCTGGCCCCGGAACATCTGTTCCTGGGCCTTTTTTTATGGAATGCGGGTTGCAGTGACAGTGGCTGATCCGAGAATTTTATCGGCCATGCGGATATGGCCGATATCTTCCCATTTTTTGTTCAGCAATGAGGCGCCAAAAGCATCAATGGCCACCGGGTCTGTAGACGCTGCCAGCATATTGATCGGTGGATTACAATGTGCTCCCCAGAGATGAGCCTGTGACATACCGATGGATGCATCAAGCAATGTGAAATCCGGACTGCGATAACGGTTAAGGTCGAAAATTGCCTCATGGAGCTGTTTGTGGAATGCGGATTTTGCCCAACAACCCTTTCCTCGAAAGTGTGATGGAGGAACACAACCCATCATATTTTTCATGGTCAGTGTAACCCTTGCCAGAGTATGAGCCTTGAGAACAGGTACTGACAGCAGAAAAACATCATCAAGCATAGCTGGAAGATACATGACTGGTAATCTTTTACAGGCTGGATTTTCTTTTGTCGCCAGCTTTTCAGTGTTGAGATCAATCAGGGAGATATTTTTTTCTGATGCCAGTTTTGTATATCCAAGCATTTGAAACGGGTGGAAAGTGTCATATTTCAAAGAACCTGTGCCTTCTCCAATAATGATTGAACTTTCGGGATGTTTTTTTGCAAATACTCAACCACAAGGGAAATGAGTTGTGTCGGGGTTGTAACAGGTGGTTTTAATGCCTCAACCAGATTGGGCTTTAGCAATATCGTCTGAGTTTTGGGGATGATATCCGGAAGAGATGCTGCAGTGAGAAGGTTTGATAAACTGCTTTTCGGAGAAGTGATTGTTGTGACGTGAAGTTCTGGCTGGTTCATATTGTAATATGTTGATATTGCTTGGTAAAATATAGTTATGTCGGGCGGAGTTGTATTTGCCTCCTGGCAAGCATACTCCCTTTACAGAATGCCCCGATTATAATATAAAATGAAGCATCATGCCCAATCCGTTTTGCAGAATAATTTGGAGTTTTTATGGAAATCAGCATCAGTGTCGATCAGGAAACATGTATAAAGTGTTATGCCTGTATATCAGAATGTCCCTTTGACCTCATCAATGAGGATAAAGAGGGTTTGCCGCAGTTAAGGAGAGCTGCGGTGAAAAAGTGTATCAGATGTGGACACTGTATGGCTGTTTGCAGTACAGATGCTCTGGATATCACCATATCGCCTCTTTCTGAAAGTCCATCCGTGGATCGAAATCTGTTTCCCGGGCCTGATACCATCGAGCATTTTCTCACAAGCAGGCGGTCCATCAGAACATACAAAAAAAAGGTTGCTGACCATGCCACTCTGGAGAAAATTTTAGCTATCAGCCGATACGCTCCCAGTGCCCATAACGCTCAGCCTGTCCATTGGCTGATGGTAGAAAACTCGGAGGAAGTTAAACGCCTTGCCGGTATGGTGGTTGACTGGATGACCGGACTGAAAGTATTTCCGGGGCTGATTCGTGCCTGGGATCAGGGTATTGACAAAGTTCTGCGGAGCGCCCCTCATCTGGCCATAAGTCATGCGGATCCGGATTCAAGCGAGCATCCCCTTGAAGATTGCACACTTGCCACTGCTTATCTGGATCTTGCTGCATTTTCTCACGGCATTGGGAGCTGCTGGGCCGGGTTTCTTGTCCAGGCAATTCATCATCAGTATCAGCCAATTCTTGAAACCTTGAATCTGCCTGAGAACCACAAAGTATATACAGCCCTTATGCTGGGCTATCCAAAATTCAGATACAGGCATATCCCACAGCGGGATGCGTTAAAAGTAACCTGGAAATAGTTTTTTGTTTTTTTCATTATGAGTCTATTCTTTTGCCCTGACAGGTAGCTCTTGATCAGTCCAGGGGGATACTGACAAGATTGTGATAAGAGGAACTCACGACACGATTTTCATGTAAGAAAGTTATGCTCAGAATTGGTGTTTGAGGAAGCAATGAAAAAACAAATGTCTCTATCCCAAAGGAAAACAATTGATGCTTTTCACTGAAAAATGCGAAATATAAAGTCCATTTCAACTTGATAACGTCATGAACAGACGTCATTTTTTTCCTCACCCCCTTCTTCTTCCAGTTCTTTTTTTCGGCATAACTATTCTCCTTGGAGCCTGCCTGCTCCATCTTGGTGTCAGTCATGGAAGTAGCAGTTTTTCCTGGACTGACGCCCTGTTTACCGCCACATCGGCAACCTGTGTAACCGGATTGGTTGTGGTTGATACAGGATCTTTTTTTACTCCTTTTGGGCAGTGTGTGATTATGATCCTGATCCAGATTGGCGGGCTTGGAATCATGACACTCACATCACTGGCGTTTTATCTAATGCGGCAGCGTGTCTCGCTCACTGACCGCATTGCTGTGGGGCAGAACCTTCTTTTTGATGCAGAATTTAATCTTGGTCGTTTTCTGGTAGGCATTGTTGCCCTCACTTTCTCAGTTGAACTGATCGGGGCAGTGCTTCTTTTTATGGTGGTTCCTGAAAACATTTCTTTTTTTCATGCTCTGTTTCACTCCATATCCGCCTTTTGTAATGCTGGTTTTTCCTTATACTCAGATAGCCTCATGCGCTGGCAAAGTGATATTCCCGTAAATTTGATTTTCATTGGTCTTATTATTTTGGGAGGTTTGGGTTTTTCTGTTTTAGCTGAAACAGGGGAATGGGTCTTCAACCGTTTGAGCTGGAATCGGAAACATCGATTTCGACAGTTGGCCTGGTACGCGAAAGTCGTCCTGTCAACAACACTGGTTCTGCTCATTGGCGGCTGGATTGTTTTGTTTTTTACGGAAAACATTGGATATCAGGAGCAGGTTCCCCTTAAAACAGCACTTGTTACGAGCCTTTTTCAGTCTGTAACCTGTAGAACCGCAGGTTTTAATACAGTGGAAATAGGCAGCATGACCAACGTTTCTTTGATGATTATGATGTTTCTCATGTGGGTTGGCGGTGCACCAGGTTCCACTGCCGGAGGGGTTAAGGTGACGACTCTACGGGTTCTGACATCTTTCTATAGTTCACAGATAATGGGACGAAAGCAAGCAGTGATAGGTGCCATTGCAGTCAACAGAACTACAGTGAACAAGGCTCTTGTCCTCACGCTTTTCTCACTGACATTACTTGCCTGTGCTGTTCTCCTGCTGCATCTGACGGAAGGGGGGGATGTTTTACATTCCCAGTCGAGAGGTCTGGTGGTGGAAATTGCTTTTGAAGTGACATCAGCCCTGGGGACGGCCGGACTCTCCACAGGTTTAACCGGAACGTTGTCGTTTCTCGGGAAGTACGTCATTATTGTACTTATGTTTGTTGGGAGACTTGGTCCTTTAATTTTTCTTGCACTCATGCAGGAATTGCAGAGTGAAGAAGTTTACTATCGTCCGGAAGGAAATCTACTCATTGGCTGAGGTCTAGAAAATAATGAAACAGGAAATAGCTGTTATTGGTCTTGGGAAATTCGGGTTTTATTTTGCACAGACACTTGCTGAACTGGGGATGTCTGTAGTGGGCATTGATACCCATGCATCAAAGGTCCAGCAGGCCAAAGATGTCCTTGCCCAGGTGTATCGTGCTGATGCCAGCAAATATGCGACTCTGGAGCAGCTTGCTATTCAGGAGATGTCTCCGGTATTGGTCAGTGTCGGTGATTCAATTGCCGCTTCTTCCATGATTGCCATGTATTTGAAAGAGATTGGAGTGAAAGAGGTGTGGGTGAAGGCTGTCAATCCTGATCACCAGCGTCTACTTTATAAACTGGGAGTGGATACGGTAATTATTCCTGAACAGCTGGCCGCAGTTCAGCTTGCTTCAAAAGTTGCGATCCCCGGTTTTATACAGTATGCCAGTTTTGATACGGAAATGTCATTTCAGGAACTGGTGGTTGAGAAATGGGCTGGAAAAACACTGCTTGAGCTTGATCTGACAAATAAGTATGGGATGCAGATTATTGCCATTCGGGGGCAGAGCGAAAATAATTTCCGGTTCATTCCAAATGCTCAATATGAGTTGCAGACAGGGGATAAACTGATTGTTATACGACGGACCAGCGATAGTCATGAAATTCATTCCTGACAGAAGTTTTAGTAGGCTAGCCCGATTTCTGGAGCACGGAAACAGTCTATGTGTCTTCTGCCATTGGCAGGGCTGTCATAACCCCGGACAGCAGGGGATATTATAAGAAGGAAAATGTGTTCTGAATGAATGAGATCAGGCAAAATCATCATATGAAGGCTGCTCAACCCAACAGAAAGCTGATCCTGTGGCTGGCCGCTATAGTTCTTTTATTTTTATTTGGTGTGATTCTTGTACAGACCGGACACTGGACAAGAAGCAGTGAACTTGATCATATCAATACCAAGGCCGGCGACTCCTTGAACGTCTACACTGGAGACTTGCAGATAGAGCTGGATAAGTTTGAGGCGTTACCTTATATCCTGTCTAAAAACCCGCTGTTTCTGCAGCTTCTTGTTGAGCTCCATGATACGAAAAAACTGGATAGCGTCAACCGGGAACTGGAGCGAGTTAATACGCTTGCCGAAACCTCGGCGATTTATATTCTGGACAAAACAGGGCATGCTCTTGCAACCAGCAACTGGAATGAAAAGGTTTCTTTCATTGGAGAGGATTTGAGTTTCCGGCCCTATTTTCAACAGGCAATTCAAGGTAATCCCGGACGCTATTTTGCCCTTGGCAACACATCCCATGTACGGGGCTATTATTTTTCTGCCCCCATGTTCAATGGTCCGGAAATCATCGGAGTGTTAACGGTTAAAGTGCACCTGCAGCGGCTGGAAGAGAATTGGGCCAAGGGATCTGAAAAGGTGGTTGTCACCGATCCCCATGGAGTGATTTTTATTTCCAGTTACAGGCCCTGGCAGTTCCGTGCCTTGGTTCCTTTGACTACAGAAGCTGTGCAGACTCTTCGTAATAGTATGCGTTATGGTGATATTTATCCGGATTCCATTGGAACAGGTCAGCTGTCATCTGATAAAAATGGTTTGCACTTTATAAGTCTGAAAACAGATGCCGCACCTCTCGTGGATGGCAAAACATCTTCACGGACTGACCGCAGATATCTTATTCATTCACATAATATGCCTGATGCGGGCTGGACTGTTCATGTTCTGTCAGATATCTCTCATGTAGACGGGCAGGTGCGAAATATAGTGCTTCTCGTTGCCTTTCTACTGGTCATATTGTTCCTGAGTGCTGTACTTTTTTATAACAAGAGACGTGCTCGCCTGAAACAGAATGAGTTTGAAGCGCATTCACGTAGGGCCCTGCAGGAGATGAATGAACAGTTGGAACAGCGTGTGCATGAGCGAACCCGCGAACTGACCCTGACTAATATTCATCTTACCCGGGAGGTGACAGAACGAAGCCGAACAGAAAATGAATTACGAGCTGCCCAGGAAGAATTGATCCAGGCCGGAAAACTTGCAGCAATTGGCCAGATGGCCACGAGTATTACCCATGAAATAAGCCAGCCTCTGGCTGCCATCCGAATGTTTGCAGAAAATTCCCTGATCCTCCTTGATGAACAGCGACAGGAACAGGTTCGGATGAATCTGAATGATATTGCTGATCTTGTCATTAAAATGTCACGGATAACCAGCCATCTTAAATCCTTTGCACGTAAATCCCGTGCTACACTCGAACCGGTTGACCTGGAAATGGCAGTAGGTAATGTAATGGTCCTGTTGTCCATGGAAATGAGAAAAACAGGTACCGTCTGTCACTGCACTGTGGCAAAGGAGACATATGTCCTGGCTGATCAGGTTCGTCTGGAGCAGGTACTCATGAATATCTTTTCAAACGCTCTCGATGCTGTTACTAATCAGCCGGAAAAATTGATTTTTATCTCTTCGGAGAAACATGGAGATGAGGTGAAACTCATTGTGCGCGACTCCGGGCCAGGTATTGCTGAGGAGCATATTGAAAATATTTTTGAACCTTTCTTTACCCGGAAGCAGCAGGGGAAAGGACTTGGGCTTGGTTTGTCTCTTTCCCGTTCAATTATTAAGGATTTTGGCGGCCGGATTACTGCAGAGAACCATGCGGAGCAGGGCGCAGTTTTCAAATTTATCCTGAAGTCTTGTCATCTGGAAGAAGGAGCCCATAAGTGAAAAAAACAGGTAAAGTGATTCTGGTTGACAATGATCCCCATGTCTGCCGCGCAGCAGGGCAGACTCTGGAACTGGCCGGTTTTGAGGTGTTTTGTTTTCTGGAAGCCGAACCAGCTCTTGAAGAGATAGCACCGGACTGGCCTGGAATAGTTGTGACCGATGTCAGGATGGATGGTATTGACGGTTTTGAGTTCCTGAATCTTGTCACCCAGCGGGATCCTGACTTGCCTGTCATTATGATAACTGGTCATGGTGATGTAACCATGGCTGTTGAGGCCATGCATAATGGGGCATATGATTTTATCGAAAAGCCGCTTTCCACCAAGCATTTGATCGATGTGGTTTCAAGGGCCCATGAAAAACGAAAACTGGTTCTGGATAATCGCATTCTTCGTGCCCGTGTCGAAGAAAAAGAGGGACTTGAATCTATTATTATTGGCAGGAGCGCCGGCATTGCCCAGTTACGGAGAACCATCCTTAATATCGCTGATACAGATACTGATGTACTGATCAGGGGGGAAACCGGGACAGGCAAGGAGCTTGTTGCCCGTTGTCTCCATGAACAGTCAAGCAGGTGTCGAAAGCAGTTTGTGGCTATTAACTGCGGCGCCATAGCAGAGACAATTATTGAAAATGAATTGTTTGGTCACGAACCCGGTGCGTTTACAGGGGCGGATCAGGTATATATTGGAAAATTTGAACAGGCTGATGGCGGTACACTGTTTCTTGATGAAATCGAATCCATGCCCAATACTCTGCAGGTCCGTTTACTCAGAGTTTTGCAGGAGAGAAGTATAGAACGTCTCGGCGGTTCCCGGTTAATTCCCCTCAACCTGCGTATTGTTGCTGCCAGTAAAAAAAATCTCCGACAAGCATGTGAAGAAGGGCAGTTTCGTGAAGATCTTTATTATCGTCTCAATGTGGCGACCATTGAAATCCCTCCATTGCGCAAGCGGGTTGATGATATCCCAATTCTTTTTGCATTATTTCTCGACAGGGCTGCGCAACGTCTCAACCGCCCGGTTCCTGATATTACTTCAATGCTGCTGCATGACCTGATGCAGCGCAGATGGCCGGGAAATGTCCGGGAACTGGAAAATGTTGCCGAACGTCAGGTTCTTGGTCTTGAAGTTG
This sequence comes from Desulfocapsa sulfexigens, assembly GCA_015662865.1. GTDB lineage: Bacteria > Desulfobacterota > Desulfobulbia > Desulfobulbales > Desulfocapsaceae > Desulfocapsa > Desulfocapsa sulfexigens_B. Next base: position 15,876 of record DQTH01000302.1, on the reverse strand, counting down.
TCTGTTCACTGGATATGGAAGAGGCAGAATCCAATGGAAATACTGTTTCTCTGGGAGGCAAGATCAACGCCTTCGAGAAATGTCTCATAGCCCAGGAGCTTGAGCGAAATAATGATAATATAACTGCCACCTACAAATCTCTTCGTCTGTCGCGTAAAACGCTGTATTACAAAATGAAGAAACACGGCCTTCTTAAATAGACCATTTTGACCCATCGCTGAAGTGGCAATGGGTCAAAAGTTCCCCGCGCTTACCCAGGGTTTTGTCCTCTGCTGCAGTGTATATTCCTCTCTTTCCATTTTTTCGATTCTGATTTCCTGAATCAATCCTTCACATGAAAGTCTTTGCTGACCGAACGATCTCTTTTATTCGTTGAGTTTCCGTCCATTCATAAAAGAACCTCCAGCAGTCCTCCTAGTCCATTCTCTGTCAAGAGTTTTCTTAATAAAATAAACAGGTTTGCACAGGACAAACTGGTATCTATTTTGCTCTGTTGAGAATAGCCGCTCGGGATTTACCCAGGCTACGGGAAACCGAATCATCTTGTCATCTTGTATTATTTTTTGGCTGTAACTCTTTGTTCAGTCCTTTTTTTACTGTCAGATCGCGAGCATTGTGTGTGGATTGCTGTCTGAGGGGCGTTTCGGTTCGTACAGTACAACATGATGAAATAATTATTTTTTTTCAAAAGGAGGTACCATGAAACACACCAGTCGTTGTGGAGTACAATTACTGGTTATCGCATTATTTTTTATAATAATGTCGGCAACCGGATTGTCAGCCCAGGAGGCACAACACAGTTCGCCAACTCTGTCTGGAATACTACAGACCAAAGTTCTAAGAGTTGGTGTTAACCCTTTGTTTAAACCTTTTTCCTTTGTGAAGGACGGCCAGCAGGCAGGTGTTGATATCGATATTGCCACTCTGCTCGCCAAAAAATTAGGTGTAGAAGTAAAGATTATTGTGCCAAAATCATTTTCGGAACTCATTCCGATGTTGGAAAATAATCAGATTGATATGATCATGGCAGGGATGAGTGTTACTTTTGATCGAGCCCGGGTGATCGATTTTTCAGATCCATATTTCTATACCGGCCTTTCAATTCTGCTGAATAAAGTGAGTACGGTTCGCCTTGGAGTATCGGCTGCCCCTGATTATACAACACTTATCAAGGAACTTTCCTCAAATGGAAAAATGAATCAGCTCAAAGTTGCTGTTACCAGAGGTAAGGCTCCGGAACGAGCTATACCAAAATTTTTTCCGGGTGCAATAGTGCAGAGCTATTCCAGTAATGAAGATGCAGCCAAAGCTACTCTTCAGGGAGAAGCTGATATCATGGTGCATGATGAGATTTTTCTGAAAGTCTGGTTGAAAGAGAATTCAAAGACAGCACAATACCGCGTTGTTGTGCTCGATCCGCCTTTTAAAGCTGATTATTATGGTATCGCAATACGTAAAGGGAACCAGGATTTATTAAACCTGCTGAATGTTTTTGTTCTGGAACTTCAGTCAAATGGTCAAGTTGAGCAGTTCATTGGGAAATACCTGCCGATTTCATCCAAGGTGGTAACCCGAAGCTACAATCTCAACGAAGATTATTATGGAGGAGACTGATATGGCAGAGACAAAAAAGAAAAAAGGACTGGATCTTCAGTGGAAGATCTTAATTGGAATTGTGGGAGGTATCGGTCTTGGTATCTGGATAAACATGACAATTGGGCCGGGGATTTCTGAAGGCCCTCTCTTCATGATGAAAACTTTTTTTAAGTATGGTGGTGATATTTTTATCCGCCTGTTGCGTATGCTGATTGTGCCACTGGTTTTTGCATCAATCTATATGGCTGTTGCAAATCTGGGTGATGTTCGTACTCTTGGTAAAATAGGCGGCAAAACGATTGGTTACTATATGTTGACCACAGCTCTTGCAGTCCTTGCAGGACTTATTGTTGTTAATATTATGAACCCGGGTTTGGGGATTGATAAAGAAGCCCTTTCCGCCTTGAATATTTCAACAGAAGTACCGGCAAAAGTTAGCAGCCAAGGTGTTGGTGAGCGAAGTGCAACAATCATTATCGTTGATACATTTGTGAATATGATTCCGAAAAATCCTGCAGCTGCCTTTGCCAAAGGAAATATTTTACAGATTATCTTTTTTACTATTTTTCTTGCTGTTTTTGCTGCAATTGTCGGTAGAGATTCAGAACCGCTGACCAATGTGATACACGGCATAGACAGAATAATGCAGAGGGGGATCATGGCAGTTATGGAAATTGCCCCTTATGCCATTTTTATGCTGGTAACTGCCATTTTCATGGACCTTGGATTCCCGGCCCTGAAGGCCCTTGGTAAGTATGGTGCAACAGTTCTGCTTGGTCTGTTCATCCATGGATTTGTAACCTTGCCGATTCTTGTGCTTCTGCTCGGTCGCTACAATCCATTCAGACTGTTGAAGGCTCTGTCTCCTGCCATGATGACTGCTTGGTCCACAGCCTCATCAGCTGCTACACTTCCCATGACCATGAGTAACCTGGAAAAACGGGCAGGAGTTGACGGACGGATTGGTAATTTTGTTTTACCTCTGGGTGCAACAATCAATATGGATGGTACTGCACTGTATGAATCAGTGGCAGTAATATTCATAGCCCAACTCATGGGAATTGACCTGACCATCGGAACCCAGATCGTAATTTTTATTACTGCCTCACTTGCTGCAGTAGGTGCTGCCGCGATTCCCGGCGCCGGTCTTGTTACTATGGGTATTGTTCTCACCGCAGCCGGTCTGCCACTTGATGGAATTGGATTGATTCTTGCGATTGACCGTATACTTGACCAGTTCCGTACAGCAATTAATGTATGGGGTGATGCTACAGCAGCCGTTGTTGTTGGCCGCGCTGAGGGTGCCATTAGAGAAAAAACCGAATTGGATGGTGTTGAAGTACCTACCACTGCATGAACAAGGAGAAAAGTATGGAATTTCCAAAACAGATCCACGACTTTATGTTACATGATGTGGCAGGTCGGTGGACATATAAAGGTAAGGAGCTGCAGAGTGCCCATTATATTCGTCTGGGTTCCCGCATGAGTCTGTTTATTCAGACAATTGCCGACAAAGAAGGCAATCTCGAGTACATGATCCGGCTACGCGACAGTTTTATTCGAGGCGGCATTAAAGATCTTCAGGAAGCAGTTAATATCGCAACTGAGATTATCGAAGAAAACAAACTTTTCATCGAAGAATCAAGACTATAGCAACTGCTTTGCTCCGGTATTGTGGCACTCTCCAGGTAATGGAGAGTGCCTTTTTTTGTTTCTGGATTGTTAGTACTTAGTACCTTACAGAATAATTTCTCGGAGTCTAGGCTTACCTGTTTTTTCAAAGAAAATATTCTCATAAAATACTAATATTTCCTTGTGGGGTGTTTATACCCCCTTGCGGGGTGTGTGTTGAATCTTATGCTCAAATAGAGCGGAACGATCAGTATATGATTGGCGGCAGATAAACTTGATGACAGCGTGTTTTAAGGTCTGATCAGTAGCCATCCGTGAGGTGATTAGGAATTATCTTCCAGATAAAAATAAAGAGTATATAAATACTTGCAAACAGTATTGATTCCTTTTAGGCAATTTGATAAACTTCATATGTGTACTGTACAATATTGATAGTTGTGAGCAGTAGGCAGACCATGTTGAGGTTGCTACTGCAAACGACCAATCCTTTGAAAATATAGTGAAATTATACTTCTAACCTTTACTGGGAGATTTTGTGGAGAATGCACAATGAATAAAATTAGAAACAGGCTCTTACTTTCATTTATTCTGGTTTCACTGATTCCTCTTATTGTTCTTGGGGGCTACGGTGTGACCAGTATCAGTAAGTCACTTGAGTCTGCCAGTATCGGTAAATTGAATGATAAAGTGTCGCTTATTTCTTTTGAAATTGAAGATTTTCTCAAGAGTGTTGCCAATGATCTGTTTTATCTGCGTGATTCCGTGACATTGAGCAATGTAGCTGAAAATATTGATAGAAATTCTGTTTTCTCCACATCTACAGCCATTGAAAACCTTGAAAAGGATTTTCTGGCTTTTTCCAAGCATAAGAAAATTTACCATCAGGTTCGTTTTTTAAATGCAGAGGGAATGGAAGTTGTCAGGGTGGACCGAAATGTAGGGAAAAGTGTAATTGTCTCAGAAGACAGATTACAAAATAAGAAGAAGAGATATTATTTTGCAGATACTGCAAAGTTGGCCGCTGGCAAGATGATGATTTCTCCACTTGATCTCAATCGGGAAAGAGGAGAGGTGGAACGTCCTCTTCGACCGGTTATTCGATATGGAACCCCAGTCTATGATCACAATGACAAATTACAGGGAATTGTATTGTTTAATGTAATGGCAGAGAACTTTCTCGAACTTGTTTACCGGGAGAATACCAGTAGCGAACAGATTTTTTTCATTGATAATAATGGCTTTTACTATTCAAACCCGGCCAGCGACAAGGTATGGGGTGGGCCTTCTGATCTTGATTCCGGCCATACTTTTAAAAAGGATTACCCTGAATTGGGAAGCCAGATTGTTGGATCAAAAAGTGCAAGTATAGTTTCTCAGGGAGAGCATATTATTGCTGCTACTCCGGTTTTTCTCGGCAAAGATAAAAGTAAAATGATTGGCAGTATAGTTGATGTAGCCCAGACTAAGGAAGTTCTCAAGTCTGTTACAACATTTCGAAATATTTTTGTACTCATCGGCGTAATTGTTTTCCTTGCAACTTTGTTTTTGGCCATTGGTCTTGCAAAATCAATTACTAAACCTCTTGTCTATCTGACTGAAGCTACACTCGATATGAGCAAAGGAAAACTGGATTCTCCCATTTCAGTGAACACAAAAGATGAAACCAAACTATTAGCTGAATCCATTGAACGTTTGAGAAAATCAATGATTATCCTGCTGAAACGAAAGAAGAAGCAATAAGCTTGTTTTCCTTAACGAGGAAGAGTAAAGAATTACTTTTATATGTGAGTTAAATGTTGAATGGTGAAAGAAAAGAGAACAGATTCTGGGACGTACAGGTGTCGATTGCCAATGCTGCTGCTAAGTTACCCAGACCATCTTTAGCCAAGTTGCACCATGAAGTGCTGGAGGAAATCGGTCAGTTGCCTGGACCAGATCTCATAAAATATTTTATAGGTATAGCTGACATTCCCAAAGAAGAGGTGGAAGAGTATTTATCATATATTGGGAAATCGGAAAAAAAACTAAAAAAGGAAGTATCAACGTCTGATTTTAAACAGCTGGTTAATAAAGTTGCTGGTGATGATAATCCAACCGTCCTGAAATTTCGTCAGGCGTTCATTAGCGAATACAATGAACCGCCATCAGAAAAACAGATAAAATACTTTTTACAAAGAGTGCAAGGCGATCACCGGGAACGACCAGTAAAAGGAGACAAACAGGTACAGCTTGATTTTGCAAAGAAAATTGCCTATGGAAATCATCCCACAGTATTAAAGCTGCGCAAAGAGTACACAAAGCAGTTTGGGTCTCCTCCGACGGAGGAAATAACCGGATTTTTTTTAAAAACCATTAAGGACGCTCCTCCGCCTGAGGACAATGAGCAGGATAGAAAAGACTTTGAGGCAAAGATTAATTTTGCCAAAACTGTCTCTAATGGGCTCATTCCAACAATTCTACAGTTTCGTAAAGCCTATGAGAGGGTTTATGGTGAGTCTCCACCAACGGAGATTATTGATGTGTTTATTAAACATCTGCCCCGCAAAGGAGAGGACTCAAGACCTCTGTGAGCAAGGGGGACTCCGGAATTGTTATTCCTGACAGGCGCTATGTTCTTGAAGTCAGATGGATAGCAACGAGAAAAAGAACAAGTAAGATGCGTTAGAGCATCGTTGACGCGACACTAGCGTAACCCTACAGACAGACTCAACGGTAAGTGGTATAAGATCGGTATCGATTACTGTTACCTGTTACGAAAAATAAACTGGCCGGGATGCGTTTTACCTTGAAACAGACTGGAAATATGTCATATCCTATAGTCCAGTTATTCAATAGTACAATGTGAAATCGTATCGGGATCATTAGAGAAGTATACTTTTTGATGTGTTAAGCACTTATTCCCTTGAGGAACATATTTTATGTATCAATCACTGTTACCCATATTAAAACCGTTGGTTTTTGAAGGAAAAAGCGGAACACTTGAAGTCGTCCATAAATACGATGATACGGCACGACTCTATATAAAAGAAGGGATTGTTGAACAGGTTGAGACAAAAAGCATACAGGGAAAAGACGCTGCTTCAAGCTGTATGCGCTGGGTCAGTATATCGGCCACCTTCCAGGAAGGGAATCATACCAATTATACCCCGGACCCATCAATCGACACAATGTCTCTTCTTTCTTTTCTGGAGAAGACGTTTAAAAATATTACTATAATTAATGATAAAATTCCTGATGACAACGTCATTTTTCAGGTCGATCCGGAAAAACTTAATAACGCTGCAAAGCTTAATGCCAGTGATTATAAAATGGCATTGTTGATAGATGGGCAACGAGATATTGCTCAGATTATTGCAATGTCCGGCCAGTCTGAGCTTGCCGTGTTGACCCGAATTTGTCGATTATTGCTTGCAGGCGTGGCAAAGGAAAAGGAAGCTGCATCGAAAGAGGTGATGTCCAGCCAGGAGCAAAATAAATTTTTAACCGCATTGAATGATGAATTGATGGGTCTGGTCGGTCCGGCAGGAGCTGTTCTTGTTGAAGATGCTTTCGAACAAATGGATTTAAGTCCTGAGATGCTGGCTAAAGAGGATATTGGCCCACTTCTCTCTGCTGTTGCTGAACTTCTTGAAGATGAGGAAAAGGTGGCTTTAAATCAGTGGAGCAAGAACTATTCTTAATGGGCGAGCGGAGCAATTTGCCTGCGTTTCTTTGACGTCTTTCGGCTATCGGATTTGATCAGGTCTTTTTTATCATGGTTGAAGATCGCTGAATGAAGGCAAGTGAAGCGAATTCAGAAGACCTTCCAGGAGTACAAAACGGCCCAGTGATACCACAGGACAGGGAAAAGAATTTACAAAAAGCGGATTGTCGCAGAGTCCACCGGAAAGATAGATTTTTTCAGGTTGTTTGGCAAAGTTGTAGGCATTGATTGCAATACCCTTAACAAATTTGGCCACGGCCTCTGCTTCACTGGCCCCTGTAACTACAGCATCAAAGATGTGACTCATCCCCAAAACTCCACAGGTGACAGAAAAAGAACTTTTGGGAACATCCATTTTAGAAAAATCAAGAGTGTAATATTTTTCAAGCAGCTCTATGGTGAACCCCATGGAGGCGCCACATTCCGCATTCCATCCCATATCTTTAATCTTTCCATCACCGTAAACAACATATTTAATATCACGACTGCCACAATCGAGCAGGGTGAAGGATTGTTCTCTGGTCAGGCTTAATCCTCCTCTGGCAAGTGCTGTGAGCTCATTGACATAGTGAGTGGTATATCTCTTGCCATTATGTCCGGTGGCGATATCAACTTTCATGCTCCTGTCAATGGATCTGGTAGCGATCAGACGGGGGACTGTTGTAGTTGACTGAGTGTCGAGTAGTTTGCAGTAGGACGTGCCGAAATCAGCGAGTAACATGGGAGCCTCAGGCGTCTATTCCTGACAGTTCAAGAAATGCCTGGATTTTTGCTTTGGCGCTGTTTCCAGCTGTTACATCACAGTCGAGATAGAGGCCACGGGGATGTTTGCTGGCAAGATGTCTGGCAAGAGCGGTCTTGGCACAAAACGACTGAGCAAAAAACACAGTGGGAATGTCAGGGTTGTAGTGGAGCTCAAGATCCATGTTGTCCGGTGTTTTGTTTTCCATACAACGTGCCCACCCATAAATATGAGTGGTGTCCGGAAAGAAATTCAGGATAGAGAAATCTCTTGGAGGAACGCCCCAGAAACCGGCTGTAGGTGCGCATGTGGGAAGCTCTGGATATGGCGCTGTCTTTTGTACTGATGCCGTAACTGCTGACATCTTTTCCATGAGGCTCATCTGTGTTTTGCAAAGAGGTGTTCCAAAATCAACGGAATCATTATTTCTGGTCCTGATGATCCGGGTGGCTGGCAGCATGTCTTCCAGAACCGTTGCAGTGTGTACTGCACAGTCACATTTCCCGGCACCAGTGTCGATATAGATGATATCCGGTTGGATGGCCAGACTGTTTGCAATTACTGTACGCAGGATACCACAGTAGACGCGGGGCAGGAAAGGAGAGGCTGTTTCAAGATCAACTCTTCCCTGTGGTTCATCAAGGTCAAATATTTCATAGTCCGGAGTTGTGATGAGCTCCATAACAGAAAGCGGTGGAATTCCAACAATACCTGCCCGCTGTATTGGTGATGAAGTCATCATGAAGCCTGTTTGTGTAGGAGAAGGAATCCGCTGAGACCAAATATGACATGGATCAGGCTTGCTGCCAGCAGAGGTGAAATATAATCCACCCTGGCAAGGGATTGTAACGCACCCCAGAATCCCCATGCAACAAAGGCCATTCCGCAACTTACTGGAATTGCGACTGAAAGATCTTTTCCCCACTTTTTGTAGGACAAGAGAAGTACAGGTAGTCCTAATAAGAGCAAAGGTAAGCCAAGGAGGGTATAAGAGATCCTGCTGTAGAAATTTGTTTTGGCGATGACGGTTTCATTGTGGGTTTCCTGTTTGTGAATGGCCTGGAACAGCTCCGTCAGAGAGAGCTCAGCAGATTGGTACTTGGGGATGAAAAAGAAGTCCGGGCGTCCAGGAAATGAAAATATTTTATAAACAAAAGGGGTTGTCAGATATTCGTTCTGACCGGTTTGGTCCTGGATTTGACCATATGATAAGTGCCAGCCGGCTTCGTTCCATTCCGCCTTTTTTGCAGCGATAAGAGTTTTCAGTCTGTGTTTGTCGTCCCAGGTAGAGTAGGAAAAATCGAGAAATATATTTTTGTCCGGCCAGGGTCTGGCAAAAGAGAAAAATCCTTCTTTTCCCTTATAGTAATAGCGTCCGTTGCGATAGATTCCAAGTGGTACCATACCTTTGACATTTTCATACCAGATGGTATTGGTTGCTTCAATGGTTCGTGGTAAAAGCCACTGGGCCATTGCAAGAAAAAGCATTGTGAAAATCATCGCACCGATGAGAATGGGGTTGATTATGGTGCGCATGTGGATCCCGCCGGCCATCATTGCGGTGAGTTCATTGTTGTGACTCAATATGCCTAGGCTGATAACGCTGGAGAGCAGAATGAGAACAGGCCCAAGCATATCTATAATAAACGGGATATTGAGAAGAAAAAATTTCAGGACAAGGTTCATGGATTTTCCAGCTTCCATGAAATTATCGATCTTTTCAAAAAAGTCTATGAGAATGTAGATGGCCAGAAATGCAGCTGCGACAATGAAAAATGTGCGGACAAACTGGGAGAGTATATAGCGATTAAGAAGTGTCACGGAAGATTATCACCGAAGAAAGCGATGGGCCAGGACAAAGCCAATAGCAACCATGCCAAGGCCGGAAACATTTGAAATGGCCAAATATGTAAAAGCCTGTATGTGTTCGCCGGCTTTGAACAGTTGAACAGTTTCCCTGGCAAAGGTCGAGAAGGTGGTAAACCCGCCGAGAAAGCCTGTGAATAAAAATAATCTGAACTCATTACTGATATGTATCCTGTCAAATAATGACCATAAAATACCCATAACAAGACATCCAAGCAGGTTGGCTATAAACGTTCCTGCCGGGAATGTATGAGTATGGAATTCGCTGGCAGCCAGGGCAATCAGGTACCTTCCAATCGATCCCATTGCTCCGCCAAGAGCTACTGCAAGTATTTTATACATTCTGTGCGTGATTTTGCACCTTATCTGATATTTTCTCGAAGACTGTGCTTACCTGTTTTTTTTAAGAAAATATTCTGATAAGGTATTTAGTGCCTTATAAATTCTTTTCGTCTCCTTTGAAAAGAATTTGGTGAAGGTTCTTATGCCGGTTTACCGTTTATTACCGGTGCTGAGCCCCTTAAATGGGATTAAAATGTATAGTGGTTTATATTTATCGTTGACCAGTAATATTATAAACAGGGCATCTTGTTCATAACAGTGTCTGCACTAGGTAACATCCTAGAAGATGAACGTCAAGGTCAGGAAGGAAAAGGAAAGAATGAAGTCCATAGTATGTTCAGTAAAGGTGAATGCAGCAGTTCCGGGGCTAGAGGATAATACCGCTGATATTGACCGACTGCAGCAGGATCTGACAAGTATTCTTGGTGATGGTCGTCCGGTTATTGTTTCCTATCAGCATATGACTTCTGTTGCCAGGAAATTTCGTTTGGCAGGTTTTTCTGGATACGCTCTTTTGAACAATATGGATCAGAGTTGGCAGGTGATTGATTTTTTTGCTGCCAGACCCGCCGTTATTCCCGGTATGGCACTTGATCTTGGCACTACTCATTTGGAAGCAAGCCTTGTTAATCTTCAGGATGGGGAAATTCTGGCTGAAGCAAACCTTGAAAACACTCAGATTCGTTTTGGTGCTGACATTCTTAGCCGTATCCATCATGCAACTACAAAACGAAGGCAGCAAAAATTACCGGAGCCTGATTTTTTTGATCCCGGGCTGACAGAACTGCAAAACGAAATAATAACTGCCATAAATGAACTTGCCGCAATGCTGGCCGCCCGAGCTGGGGTAACGGCTGGTGAGATCCTCGCGCTTTCTGTATCCGGAAATACCACCATGGCACATTTGTTTCTGGGACTTGACCCATATTTTATTTGTCGTGAGCCGTATATTCCCTTGTTCAACAGGGCTCCTGTGATGGATGCCGGACAACTGAAACTGGCCATTAATCCTGCATCTCCTGTGTGGATCATGCCATCAGTTGGAAGTTATTTTGGTGGTGATCTGATTTCAGGCATTCTTGCGTCAGGTATGGCAAAATCAGAGAAAACAAGGATGTTGATAGATGTTGGTACCAATGCCGAAGTTGTTCTTGGAAACAGTGAGTGGCTGATTGCCTGCGCTGGTGCTGCAGGGCCTGCGCTAGAGGGTGGTGTTGCCAGAATGGGAATGCGAGCCGGACCCGGTGCCATAGAATTTGTCTCCATTGATCCTGAAACCTATGAGATGGAATATCGAACCATTGGTAATGTGAGGCCGAAAGGGATTTGTGGTTCGGGTCTTATCGATCTGGTGGCTGCGCTTTATCTGACACGAATGATAGATATCCGTGGTAAGTTCAGGGACCCGGATGGTGAACAGGATCAGGCCAGAGCGTTGTTTATGAAAAAACACATCTCAAGGCGTGAAGGCGGGCTTTGTTTTGTGGTGACATCCGCAAAAGAAAACGATTCGCAGGGTGAAGTGGTTCTTGAACAGATTGATCTTGACGCCATGATTCGTTCCAAGGCGGCCATGTATGCAATTCTTACGACCCTTATCAATCAGGTAGGGTTGGAGTTTACAGAGCTTGAAGAGATTACTGTGGCCGGAGCTTTTGGCAGGCATATTAATCCGCAGCATGCAATGACTTTAGGGATGCTGCCAGACCTTCCCCTCTCAACGTATCGGGCGATTGGTAATAGTTCTTTACGCGGAGCTGAACTGGTTTTACTCGACGATTCTGCACGCCGTGAGTGCGAACATATTGTTTCCAGCATTACTTATCTCGAATTGAATGTGAACCAGGAATTTATGATTCGTTTTTCAGGCGCACGTTTCATTCCCCATACTGACCCTTCTCTTTTTCCGTCTGTTCCTGTGTTTGACACACCATCTTCATGACTTTTTTTGTGTGTCCTGTAAACTTGCAATTTTGGTAAATGATATGGTATGGTTTGTGCTGTGGTTTTTCAGGGCACATTTTTAATGTGTCTTTGAAGAGTTGAACACTTTGTCCGGGAACTGTTGCTGAAGCAACTGTCCGGAAATAAAATGAAAGGAACTGCCGGTCGGTTATTTTCGTAACAAAATACTTATCAACCGCGGTACTTTACATGGCAAAAAAATCATATAAGCGTTGTCACAATGGGGCAGGTAAAAGTGCCAAGGAACGTCTCAAAAGATTTTGGGATGTTTTTGACAAGGAAGATGAAGTCCTTGTTTGTATTAATGCCGATCCGGATGCTCTGGCGTGCGCTCTGGCGATTAAACGTCTCCTTCGCTATCGGGTAAAACAGGTTATCATTGCTCATCCAAACGAGATTCATCGTTTGAATAATGTGGCCATGGTTGAACGTCTTAAAATTCCTCTCGAGCGTCTGGGTAACGTAAAATTACAGAATTTCACAAAAAAAATTCTGGTAGATTCCCAGCCATCTCACCTTCCTGTTTTTGAAAAAATTGAGTTTAATGCAATTATTGATCACCATCCGGTTTCACGGGAGTATGATGCCTCCTTTGTAGATATTCGTCCGGAGTACGGTGCCTGCTCAACGATGCTCATAGAGTACCTGCGAGCCGGTAATATGAAGCCTTCAGTTGCTCTGGCCACAGCTCTTTTCTATGCAATTAAGGTGGATACTCAGGATTTTTCTCAACAGTCCATGCTGGCCGATGGTATTTCTTTCCGCTACCTTTTTAATATAGCCAACCGCAATCTTGTGAAAAAATTTGAGCTTGCGGATATGCGTCGTTCTGAACTGAAATATTTTAATATTGCACTGAGTGAACTGACCTATTCCAAAGGGCGTTTTTATACTCACCTTGGTAAGGTAAGAAGCCCTGATATCCTGGTGAATATTGCAAACTTTCTCAATCATGTCGATAAAATAGACTGGGTTCTCGTCTCGGGCATCTATGCGGAAAAGCTGGTGGTGATTTTTCGCTGTGATGGATATCGCAAGAGCGCGGGGAAACTGGCAGAACGAATTTTTTCTGAGGTCGGATCTGCTGGCGGCCATAAAGAAAAAGCCAGGGCAGAAGTACCCTTGAAGAATCTTTCACTAGGGGACAGAGAGTTTTCAACACGGACCCTGAAACGTCTGGCAACACGACACATGAAATAGGCAGTATTAGTATACGAGAGGGAAGGGTGATATGTTGTCTTCTGGAAATTTGAAAGCAATGTGAAAATTTTAAGCAGCATGTAATCTTAACTGAGATGGCTTGTATTTGCTTTATGCCAGCCATCAAATCTTTTGTTGGTGAATGATGCAAAAGCCCTCTACGCTTGCAATGATTTTAGCCGGCGGTCGTGTTGATAAACTGAATGTCCTGACATATTATCGTCCCAAATCAGCAATCCCTTTTGGCGGTTTTGCCAGAGTAATAGATTTTCCTTTAAGTAACCTTCTTCATTCAGGTATTGAGCGGGTTGCTATCCTTTCGCAATATAGAAGTTATTCCCTCATTAATCATATCGGTACCGGCGCTGCTTGGGATATGATTGGCCGTTACCGTGGCGTTTCGATCCTTCCCCCCTTTAAAAGTAACAGCGATACCAGAGAAACCACTGACTGGTATCGTGGCTCAGCAGATGCTGTATATAAAAATTTAGATTTTGTACAGTATCATAATCCTGAAGACATTTTGATTCTTTCGGGGGATCATATTTATAAAATGGACTATCAGGATTTGATTGAATATCACCACCAGAAAGAAGCTGATCTTACCATTGGTTTCGTTCAGGTAGCCAAGACCAGAGCTCATCGTTTTGGAATTGCATCCATTGATCGTGAAGATGGGGAACTGGGTGGACGTGTAAAACAGTATTGGGAAAAGCCGGAGAATCCGGAAGCTGACTGGGCCTCCCTCACTGTACTCGTTTTTAAACCCAAAGTTTTGTATCAGGCTCTGCAGGAAAATCAGCAATCTGTTTCGTATGAATTTGGTAGGGATATTATTCCGTTACTCATGGCCCAGGGAAAGAAGGTTTATGGCTACAAATATAAAGGCTACTGGGGGTATACCGGTACAGTAGAGGAATACTGGCAGGCTAACATGGATTTGCTGGGTGATAATCCACCAATTGACATGGGATCCTGGGGATTACGCACGAATATGGAGCATCGTGGCATCAGGGATGCTCAACCGGCATTGATACGGGAAGGGGCGCAAATCACCAACAGTTTAGTTTACAATGGCTGTCTGATTGAAGGAACAGTTAGGAATTCTATTATATTCCCTGGAGTTCATGTGGAGAGAGGGGCAGTGATTGAGAATTCTGTTCTTTTTTTCAGCAATCATATCGGCGAAGATTGTTGCCTCAATAAAGTGATTACAGATGTGAATTCAATCTTTGGAAAAAGCATGCGTGTTGGTGCGGATATCGGAACCAGGGCAGAAAAGGTGACAGTAATCGGTTGGAATAATATTATTCCTGAGGGGATGTGTATTGGTGAGGGAGCCACTGTGTATCCTCATCTTGGCAGCAAAAGATGGTCGGCAGTAAAAAGTGTTGCGAGCGGTGAGGTATTAAGATGAGAGCTAAAAAAGAAGCTCTGGTTTTGCTCCTGGCCGGTGGGGTTGGAAGTCGGCTTAATATCCTGGTACAGAGCCGTGCCAAACCAGCTGTACCTTTTGCCGGACAGTACCGCATAATTGATTTCAGCCTCAGTAATGTTATGAATTCCGGGCTTACTAAAGTCGGTGTACTGACTCAATATAAACCCCTTTCTCTCATGCGGCATCTTGGCATGGGTGAGGCCTGGGATTTTACCGGCCGAAGCCGTGGTGTGAAAATTTTGCCTCCTCACACAGGTTTTAAGGATTCAGACTGGTACAAAGGAACAGCTGATGCTGTTCGTCAGAACATAGATTTTCTGGAGAAAAATCCGGCTGATGAAGTAGTTCTTTTGTCTGGGGACCATATTTACAACATGGACTTCCATGCCATGCTCGAATATCATCGCTTTAAAAAGGCAGATGTAACCATTGGGATGATGGTTGTGCCCATAAGCGAAATCTATCAGTTTGGGGCGGGAATCATTGACAGTGAAAACAGGGTTGTTGACTGGGAAGAAAAACCTGAAAATCCACGGACCAACCTGGCCTCAATGGGTATTTATGTTTTCGATTATAAATATCTTCTCGATACTCTGTACAGAGATAGAAATGAGGTGGATTTTGGTATGCATATTCTGCCAAGAGCCATTGATAATGATAATGTTTTTGCCTATCCCTTTTATGGCTACTGGCGGGATGTCGGAACTATACAGTCTTACTGGGAAGCAAATATGGAAGTTGTTCGAAGGGGCAGTTCAATATCACCGGCTGAATGGGGAATAAGGACCAATATTGAGGCAGATGGTCGTCCTGCAGATCGGCCACCAGCCAGATTTGGAAATAGCGCCCGTGTCAGTTGTTCCATGGTCTCAGCAGGATGTATTGTTAAGGGAATGGTGCAGAACTCTATTCTTGCACCTGGTGTTGTGGTTGAAGAGGGGGCTGTTATTCGCGATTCAATTCTTTTTGCTGATTGTGTCGTTGAGAAAAACAGCATGGTTGACTTGTCAATCTGCGACAAGAGGGTAACAATATTAGAAGATTCGGTGGTGGGAGAAGGTACTAATCATGGTATTCCAAACATCATCCAGCCCACACATCTTTATACGGGGATCACTCTAATTGGCAAGGAGGCGGTTGTCCCGTCCGGAGTTACCATCGGGCGAAATTGCATAATCAATCCACATACAGAGGAAGGAAAGTATCCAACAAGCGAAATTGCTGACGGGGAAACCATCTGATTCAAAAAATATTGCGTTTTACTTCTACTCAGGTATAGTCGAGCTTCAATTTGCCCGCGTAGCTCAGGGGATAGAGCACAGGATTCCTAATCCTGGTGCCGCAGGTTCGATTCCTGCCGCGGGCACCAGCAATTAACAATACAATCCTTTT
>DQTH01000244.1 GCA_015662865.1 Desulfocapsa sulfexigens | reverse complement strand
CGCCCCAAGCCACAAAGATGCAGGCACAAAAAAGTCCTGCGCAAAATTACGTCATTTCAGCATTGACACGACACTAGAACGATACGCAATGTAACAGACACCCGCCCCTTTCGTTAAATTCCCGTCAAACCGGGTGCCTGTTTATTAAAGCCGCATTAATTAAAACGGACTCTGAATAACCGGTACAAAGATAAAGCGGACATTCCACACCGGTCCGAAATCATCCGGTTGAACGACATAATATTGGAACTCAAGACCATATTTTATGGGTGTATTGCCGACCTTAGTCACATTTTGATAACCAAATCCAATGGGCAACTTCAGTGCATTATCAGAATCTGCTTCCCAGTCGTACTGGATATTGGGTGCCATGCCCAGAGTTTCAGTTTTACTGAGGCGGTACTGAATGAAATACTGGATATCGGTCAGGCTGGTATCCGGCCGATCATCGTCACCCGCGTATGACCAGAAGTGTTGTGCAAAGAAACCCACATTAAAGCCGCCGACCTTGGGCGCCAAATGTGCCAACAATACTGCCGGCCCCGCCTGCCACTTGTCCTGGCCAACTTCATCTTCTGAGGCGGTTGGGAATATATTGGCCACGCCGAGACCCCATATAACGCCATCCGTCCGATCAGGGCCGATGGCAATATCCATTGCAATATCACCGAAACCGGTTGTCCTGTCGCCGGCAAAGGAAAAGCTCTGGAACTGAAAAACTGGTCTGACGATAAAGTTCCACGGGTCACCGCCCATTTTAAAAGGGAAGGACATCACGGGTTGCAGCTTAAAGCTGTTCCAGTTCTCCTCGTGCTCGCTTGCATCACCATCCATGACAGTGAAATCGTTCTGGAACCACATCATCCATGCTGAACCCACGGGGTTATTCGTCTTCTTTCCGATTGTTTCAAGATCGTGTACACCTGCTTCGCTCTTAATCTGCTTCCTCATGGTTTCGACATCGTCTCCCTTGGGTTGCAGGCCCTCTTGCATACTGGAGTCGAGCACTTCTTGAAGCGGTGTCTCGTTTGCGGGGGCTGGATCAGCCGCCATGGCTGTACCCGAAGAAAATAATCCGGCGACAAGACCGGCAAAAATAAGACTGTTAAATTTTTCCATTGGATCCTCCTTTTTTGAATCCTTATGCTGTCTAAATAAACGCTTTGTGCGTTAGTTAAACAGGGAGTTAGTTTGCAGTTGCACTGTTAAAAGTACCTCTGAAAACAGAGCCGATTATCTTGATATCCTTGATATGCATTGGGTCAACTTTAAAAGGATTTTCTGCTAAAATCGTAAAGTTAGCGGTTTTACCTTCTTTGATTGAACCTATTTTATCTTCCAGCTCAAGTGTTCGTGCGGCAGTAATAGTTATGCCTTTCATGGCATCGAACACACTTACCCGCTGATCCTGGGAAACCAGGGTATGTTTTGATGTCATGCGGTTAATTGCAGTCCAGGCTAACGTCATTGGCTGCAAAGGAGCCATGCCGAAATCTGAATGCAGCGAGAAAGGAATGTCTCTATCTACAAGAGATTTCATGTGCACCATATTCTGAGCTCTGTCGGGACCTAAACCGTGCTCTGAATATTTATCAGCCAATGCCCATAAATAATAGGGATTTACAGATGCTTCGACACCCAGTCTTTTCATTTCATCCGCCTGGTCGTCGGTGAAATATCCCAAATGATGATAGGTCATCCGATGGTTTTTTCTGGGGTTTCTGGCCATCAGTTTTCTGGTTACATCCAGACAGCGTTCAACTCCTAAATCACCATTGACGTGGATATGAATTTTATAGCCCTTGTCCCAGTATATATTCATCTGATCTTCAAAAAGTACCAGGGGGGTTATCCATTGGCCCTTAAACCCATCTGTGTAGCCCTGCTTCATCTTCATGGCCAGTGAGTAAATTGCACCATCGGCAAACAGTTTTACCTGCTTAGGCAGCATGAAAATATTATCGGTATTGTATTTAGGCGATGCTTCAATGAATTCAGAGGCTTTTTCGTTACTTTTACCTTCCATACCATAGAGCTGCGTACCATTGAGAATATTGTAAATTTCATAGGGAGGATTTTTAGCCATCTCCTCTTTTAACATTGCATATTCCATGTCAAAACTTGAGCTGGGAAAGCCGGGTTCCGCAATGGTGGTAATTCCTTTCTGCTTCACCATTGTGGTCATGTCTGCCAGACCTTTACGGTATCTTCTCGGGTTCAGCAACTGAGGTGCAATCTTAGGAACCAGTGCAAACCAGCCGCCTTCAAAAAAATGGCCCTTTTTCCAATCCACCTGCGGATTTCCTGCAAAGTCTTCTTCTTTGATTTTGAAAAGTTCAATGGCCTTGTCATTGACATAAAGTTCATGAAAAGAACGGTGAATAATTGCAACAGCCTTATCAGGGGAGATTTTTGTCAGTATGTCGCGATTTAAATCTCCATGCCACAGCTGGTGATATCCCCAGATAAACAACACTTCATCTTTCGTTCCTTTGTGAGTCTGTTGATTTAATAGGATTTTCGTTCGAGGTCAGGTAAGCGAAGACGAGTGCAATCCCATTTTGTCGCATAATGAGAAAGCTTCTCAAACCCTTAACTTTCTTTCATTCCAATCGTCCATTTTCAAGTATATAGACTGAAAAAATGGCTTGTTTGGGGGTTAAT
>DQTH01000152.1 GCA_015662865.1 Desulfocapsa sulfexigens | reverse complement strand
TGCAATGTTTGTTGTCAAATCCTGCCCAAATCACCCTATAGCAGGATAGATAATTAATTTACGAGCGTTGATTGGCGAAGCTCGGGAATTGCTGCTGGGGAACAAAGAATCCGGAATAATCTTCAAACTTTTGCACAACAAACAATAACACCAGATTCGCCTTGAAACTGCCAGCCATAAAGACAGCAGACTCTGCTATCAATTTTGAATTGTCTGAGAAATCAACGGGTGTCACAACGCTTTGTATCTGGTCGATTCGTTTCATGGCATACTCCTGATTAAAAATTATTCACATTATTACACAGGGTTGATGATGACAAATAATCTACCCGGTGATGGAATCGTAAAACTTAATTACTTTTCTATTCCGTCATTCGCGCGCAGTCGGGAATGACGGCACAGAAGACATTTTACAATACCATTGTCCACTAATTAAATATTAATCACCAAACAAACTTTTTAAACCCTGCTCCAAAAGCTGTGTTCCAAGGTCTTTATCTTCGTCCTGTTTTGTGTCTCCCTGTCCCTTATTCAGCCGTTTCTGTACTTCTTTCATGAGGAGAGATTTGGCCTGTGATTTCAAAATTCCAACCACATCCGCCTCTTCTTTTATCTCCGAGAATTTCCCATGGATACGATAAGGGACGACAAATTTACTGTAATCAGTTCTTCCTGATTTTTGGTCTCTATCCATTCCGCGGGTGAGGGAAATTTTAAGAAGATAATCCACATATTCATCAGCAAAATCAACCTTACCGCTCCCGGTAACATTCATCAAATCAGATGCGGCCTTGAGATCATTATTGTGGAAAACACCCTGTTTTATCACTCCACTGGCACTGAGTCGGGCAAATCCTGTGGGCTCATCAACGGCATTTGTTATGAGTTTTTCTCCGTCATACAAAGCCTTGGCCTGACGTATGACCTGAAGGATATGCAGCTTTTTAATAACTCCATCTTCAAGGGCAAGATTCATTTTACCGTTTGCATGGCGAATCAGCCGCTGTTTGGAGTTGCCACTGGAAGTCACCTGCAGAGACATAACCGCAGCCCCGGTTACCTCATCCTGTCCTTTTATATCTTTGAGTAGAGGACCCACCTGGACACGATCCAGATTCTGTTTAATTGTCAGTTTGGGCAATTCGCCGCGAACATCCAGTATGGTCTCTGTTGAAATGGAACCATCATAGAGCTTTGCAGAAAGAGGTTTCAATGCCAGGAGACCATCTTTTCCATTTGCCTTAATGGTCACCGCACTCAGTTTAGCTCCGCGCATTTTCATGGAATCCACGCTCAGATCAACATTAAATCGTAAACCTCTCAGCAGATCCACTGGGAAAATTGGCTCCAGCGCTTTGGTGGCTGCCTTTGGAGTTACGCTGCCCTTACTGACCGGAGCTGCTTTGCTCGCTTTTCCCTCTATTTTTGCTTTCTTTTGGGCTGCACCATTACTCTTGGCCACAGCAGCTTCTTTTTGTCGTGGTGCCGTTGCATAACGATCAAGATCAAAACTGTCCAGATGCATCTGAAAATTGTAGGCAGGGTGCTTCAGATCTTTCAGCACCAGGCTTCCTTTTGCATGTGTGCCATCAAGAAGTACCTGAATATCCGGCATAGTTATTGTGTTTTTATTGCCCTTAAACTCACAGGAAAATCCAAACTGAGTCAAAGCAGATTCATCTTTCCAGGCAGGTTGGAAGAGTTTATTCTCCTGCAGAAATTTACGCAGGGAAAACTCAGGAATCTGAAAACTGCCACTGAAAACCGGATCTGCGTAATTGGCAATTTCTGCATTAAGCTGCACAGCAAGATCTCTGCTGTTCAATTTGAACGCATCAAGTTTTACATTTTTTTTGGCTAGATCAACAAAAGCATTGGTTGCAAGTTTGACTTCAGTCTCCTGAAGGCCAAAGGCTTTAATCAGGCTGACCAGTGAAAGATTATCCAATCGGATTGTTCTGGCATCAAGGGCAAAGGTCAGATCCGTCTCAACTTCATTCACGACAGAAAGAGCGTTGTTGTTGCTTCCTGAAGAAGTAAGAGCTGTGAACCCGGATTTCAGATGAAAAGGCTTGCCGTCCTGGATACGACCTGTCTGGAGATGGAAGTTTTTTAATTCAAATCGCTTATCTGTCTGCTGATCTTCGTAGCGAACAGTAATCCGGGATAATTCAATCCCGCCCAGATCAAGAGTTGGAAGTGTTTTCTGTTTCCCTGTGGACGGCGTCTTGGGTGTTGGTGCAGGAGCGGGGGTGGAAGCAGGGGCAGAAGGCTTTTTAGCAGCTGGGGAAGAGGCACCTGAGACAGCAGTTCCACTTGAAAGCTCCCAGTTTCCCTTACCCGTCCTGGAACGAATTAAATGAGCGTAACCGCCATGGAGCTGAACTCCCTGAATGACCAGTCGCTTTTCCTGAAGCAGTGGAAGAAGAGATAGTTCAACTCTTGCTTCTTCACTGCTGAAAAGAGTAATATCCTTGAAATCAGGCCCTGAAAGAACTCGAATCTGGCCAAGGGAAAAAAGAATATCAAGACGCGGGGACACATGCAGCTCAATGTCGCCCGGTATTTCTATCCGGTAACCGCTGTTGTCATAAATCAGGTCGCTGATTTTATCTTTATAATCATTGGGATCAAGCAACTTGGGCAGCAGAAGGATCAATCCGGCGAAAAGGATGATAACAAGCAGCAGTAAGCCACCTATCCATTTTATTGCACGTATCATGAGCAGTCTCCCGTAGAATCCAATCTAACAGTAATACATCCAGGCCGACTAAGCGTTATAATTTTTAGTGATTATTAACCAAAACCGACCAGGACGCAGCCGCCTGTCAACTGTTTGTTTCATGCATTGATATAACTGTTTTACTTTTTATCGAATTTTTAAGATGCCTGTTTTGTATGACAACGTAATCCGGGTCTGAAAAAAACTCCTCCATCCGTTCCCTGCTTGAAAAGGCGATGGTAAAAACCCGATTAATATTATCCTCAGTTTTGGATAAAAGAACTTCGGAAACTTTAAAATCGAAACCAAAAGCACCACCATATGTTTTAAGAATAGGTAGCATTGCCTCTCTATATCTTTGATATTCCTCTTCATCGATAATATCAAGGCCTATTATTCTTTCGTATGGCATTTTTTATCCTTTTGTGATTGCTGGTAGGACTTGACGAAACGTATAAGGGGCGCATAACTGTGTAGCAAGGACTTTTAAATTATCATCGGACTTGAAGCGGGACAATATATTCCGAAATACCGCCAAGGTTTTCCGTCCCTCTAATGCGATCATTAGACAATATTTTTTATTTTATAAAGTTTCCCAAACTTTTTGTTCTTTCAAGTCAAATTACAAAGCACCTAAATTGTAATTACCTGCAATCCATTTCGTTGCTTCTTGAATATTTTTAAATATTTTTGAAGCTTTACTAAGGTCCTGATATTTAGACATATCTGAAGACACTCCGACACACCTGATATTTGCAGAAATAGCTGATAATATCCCGTTTTCAGTATCTTCTATTGCGATACAATCAGATGAAGTAAAACCCAATTCCTTTAATGCTAGCAAATAGGGGTCAGGAGCAGGTTTATTGTATTCAACATCATCACTAGACACAATAGTGGAAAAAAACTCTTTTA
>DQTH01000227.1 GCA_015662865.1 Desulfocapsa sulfexigens | reverse complement strand
GGAGTCACCAGATCAATATCTTCAATTCCGGTGGCTTCACACAGACATTGTCTGGCAATGGTGTGTACCCCCTGTCCCATTTCAGTCCATCCATGGTGCAGAGTAATTTTCCCGCCCTCGTGGATCTCGATTTTAACCTTACTCAGTTCCGGGATACCATTGCCCACGCCGCAGTTTTTCACAGCACAGGCAAGACCTTTGTATTGGGCCTTGTCGTAGGCGTCTTTTACACTGAGGAGCGTCTCTTTGAGGCCGACACTCGCTGTGAGTACCTGACCAGGCGCAAGCATTTTGCCGATATCCAGGGCATTTTCGAAACGGAACTGCCAGCGGTCAAAACCGCCTTTTTTACACAACTCGTCGATCAGACTTTCCAGGGCAAATGTTGCCTGGTTGACACCAAAGCCGCGCATGGCACCGCAGGGAATATTATTGGTGTAAACAGATCGTGCTTCGATATCCACGGCTTCAAAATGATAACCGCCAGAGGCATGGGTGCCGGCACGATCCATAACCGGGCCACCCACAGAGGCATAGGCGCCGGTATCACCAATGATTCTTGCGTGCAATGCGGTGAGCATTCCCTTGTCATCACAGCCGATTTCATATTCCAGACTGGTTGGATGACGTTTTGGATGCATGCGGATGGATTCGGGACGGGAAAGCTTGTATTTCACAGGTTTTCCCAGAAGAAAGCAGGCAAGGGCAGTATGACCCTGTACGGTCATATCCTCCTTACCACCGAATGCGCCGCCGCAATCCACAATTTCAACTTCAACCTGGTCCTGTGAAAGACCAAGTTGGTGGGCAATTTCATCACGTTCACGGTAGGGGCCCTGGCTCTGGGAAAAAACTTTTATGCCGTTATCTTTAGGCGTTACCACGCAGCATTCCACTTCCAGAAAGCCGTGGTCAATTGTGGGGGTTGTGAAGGTGCCTTTTGCAGTATATGCAGAGTTGGCAAGCAGTCCTGCAGTATCACCACGTTTTATTATCTTTTCGCCAAGAAGGTTTCCTTTTTCATGGACCAGAACCTGGCTTTTCAGCGCCTTATGCATATCGGTGAGTGGTTCAAGAACTTCGTACTCAACCTGGATCAGATCAACGGCTGCCCGCGCCTGGGCCTCTGTTTCTGCGACCACGGAAGCCAGCACATCACCAATGTAACGGGTGATATCACCTTCTCCCATCATCAGGGGCCAGTCCTCCACGATAAGGCCGGAGTTGCGTTGTCCGGGGATGTCAGCAAGCAGCAGGATACGCTTCACGCCTTCCAGTTTTTGCGCTTCGCTCACATCGATGGAGAGGATTTTTGCCCGTGGATGATCAGAAAATTTCAAAGCACCATGTAGCATACCGTCAAAGCGCAGATCATCAACAAAAGGTTTTCGTCCAATTGCCCGGTCAACTGCCTTAAATTTCGGGCTGGATACACCGATGGCTGCCCGGTCTTCAAACACAGTTTCTTTATCTTCACGCAGGGCCTTGGCAGCGGCAAGCACAGCATCAACAATTTTCACATAGCCGGTACAGCGACAGAGATTGAAGCGAAGCGCCTTCTCAACCTCCTCCCGGCTGGGATCGTTGTTGGACGCAAGAAAAATTTTTGTTCTGGTGAGAAATCCAGGAGTACAGAAACCGCACTGAACAGCGCCCTTTGCAACAAATGCGCGGCCCAGGGTCTGGAGGAGAGATTCCGGCATACCTTCCAGAGTGACAACCTGCTTGCCCGCAACTTTTTTCATGGGAGTGGCACAGGCAAGAACCGCCTTTCCATCAACTTCAACGAGACAGGCCCCACAGGCCGCCTGGCCGGAACAGCCGTCTTTGGCTGCTGTCAGGTTTTTATCATTGCGCAGCCAGGAGAGGAGCGAGGTGTTTTCGTTGCCAGTGAATTGAGCTGTTTTTTCGTTGAGTGTTAGTTCAATCATAATCGTTCCAGACAATGGAAATTCGATGTTTTAGTGAAAAAAGGCTGACTTTTATTTGTGTCATTCCCGCCTGCGCGGGAATGACGAAAAGCACAATAAATCTATTGTTACAGAGTTATCCGTATACGTTTTTTCTAGAAAAATCTCGGGGTTCCCCGATCCAGTAAGCGCTGAAGCACATCCGCAGAATTTTTCTTCTTCGCCAAAAAGATCATTGCCGCAATAATATAAGGCTTGTAACTGGCCTCTTTGTATTGCTCCACCCGATAACGTTCAAAAACAGAGGCTTCCACTTCACCATGTTCACAGGAAACGCCACTGATGTCAGCTGGCAGGCAATGCATGTAGAGAGCAGAGCCATTATGGGTTGTGGCCATGAGTTCCTCGGTGCAGGTCCAGTCCATGTGGTTTTTATTCTGGGTAAGGAGTTCCTGCTCAAGCGCCTTGATGCCATCCATGTCGCCATTGCCATACAGATCAGTTCGTTTCTCCATGGCAGCGTAGGACGCCCAGCTCTTGGGATAAACAATGTCCGCATCTTTGAAGGCTTCGGCCATGGAGTTGGTTTTGGAGAAATTTCCGCCGGATTCGGCAGCATTTCGCATAGCAACATCTTCAACTTCAGACATAACCTCATACCCTTCAGGATGGGCCAGGGTAACATCCATGCCAAAACGGGTCATGAGACCGATAACTCCCTGGGGCACGGACAGCGGTTTGCCGTATGAAGGTGAGTAGGCCCAGGACATGGCAATCTTTTTACCAGCAAGGTTTTCAATACCACCAAAGTGGTTGATAATATGCAGCATATCGGCCATGGACTGGGTGGGATGGTCAATGTCGCACTGGAGATTGACAAGGGTGGGGCGCTGTTCAAGCACACCTTCATCGTGTCCAGCCTGGACAGATTCCGCAACATTACGCATGTAGGTGTTACCTTTGCCGATGTACATATCATCGCGAATCCCGATGACATCCGCCATAAAGGAGATCATGTTTGCGGTTTCCCGCACGGTCTCACCATGGGCAATCTGCGATTTACCTTCGTCAAGATCCTGCACCTCAAGTCCCAGCAGGTTACAGGCGCTGGTAAAGGAAAAACGGGTCCGGGTGGAGTTGTCACGAAACAGGGAAACACCCAGGCCGGAATCAAAGATGCGGCTGGAAATATTTTGCTCACGCATGCCGCGCAGGATCTCGGCAACAGTGAAGGTGGCAGAGATTTCATCGGCGGATTTTTCCCAGGTCAGGAGAAAATCATTGTTGCACATATTCTGATAATCCAGGGTGGAAAGATCCCTGATCAATTCTTCAATTCCAAGTTTGTCCATTTTTTTCTCCTGATAATCCTAGCACCCCACAAGGGGGTATAAGTGCTTTGTGGGCGTTTGTGACCTTCTGATTTAAAATTAAATCCATAAAGGCTTGTTTTTTATTACTTATATGGAGTAAGGCACTAAGGAACTATTTGCGTTCCCTTGCCGTTGCGAATGGCTTCGCCTATATTTTCCGGGTTTGTAATGATTACTCTCTGACCGCCATTATTGATAAAATCAATGGCAGCCTCAATTTTCGGGGCCATGGATCCGGGAGCAAAGTGGCCGTCATCAAGGAACCTCTTTATATTAGCAACTGTTACCTGGCCAAGTGCTTCCTCTTTGTCAGTAGCAAAATTCAGCATAACCTGCTCAACTGCCGTTGAAATAATTAGCAGGGGTGCCTGCAGGTCAGTGGCCAGCAGGGAGGCTGTCTTATCTTTATCAATAACAGCATCCACACTTGTCAGTCCGATGTCACTGCGTACCACCGGTATTCCGCCGCCCCCGGCAGTCACCACATGATAGTCGTTTTCAAGCAGGGCAAGCACAGCCTCTTCCTCAATAATCTTCAGTGGTGCCGGCGATGCCACCACCCTGCGATAGCCGCGATTGGCATCCTGTTTAAGTATCCACTCGGGATGCTGTCGTTTAAGCTTTGCCAGCTGCTCTTCGGCATAGAATTCACCGATTGGTTTTTCCGGCACAATAAAGCCTGGATCCGTGGGGCTGACCTCAACCTGGGTGACAATGGTCACTGCTTTTGCCTGAAGTCCGCGTTTTTCAAGTTCATCAGTCAATGCCTGTTGGATCTGCAGGCCGATGGCTCCCTGGGTATCTGCCACACAGGAGCTGAGCGGCACAATGTGCAGACCAACCTGTTCCCGGGCAATTTCCGAGCGGAGCATGATGAAGCCAACCTGCGGGCCGTTGCCATGGGTGATAACCAGCTGGTAACCAAGCTCAACAAGGTCCACAAGGTGTTTGATCGTCTCGCAGATGGCTATGTACTGATCTTCAACTGTCTGCTTTGTGCGGTGCTTAATAAGAGAGTTTCCGCCAATAGCAATAACAGCAAGTGGTTTTTTCACAGTCAGACGCCCTATTTATTTTCCACATAAACGCCGGGCAGCGCAGCATAGAGAGCTGCACAGCGGATAAGATCAGCCTTCCATGTTTTTTCATTTGGTGCGTGTGCTTCAGCTTCCTTACCCGGGCCAAAACCGATGGTCGGGATGTCGTGCATACCGGTGATTGCAACGCCATTGGTGGAAAATGTCCACTTGTCAATGCGCGCATCTGTTTTAAAAAGTGACGAATACGCACTTGCCGCTGCCTGAACAGCAGGATGATCTTCTGCAACAACCCATGATGGGAAATAGCAGTCCGTGGGATACACAAGACCAGTGTAGGCAGGGGTGTCATATTTATACATGGAGACCTTTGCTTTTGCCGCCTTTGCTGCGGGAAGCTCTGCTATCTGGGACATGGCAAGTTCTGCATCCTCGCCCACTGTAAGACGCCGGTCAACGGAGATTGAACAGCCGTCAGCCACAGCGCAACGGGAAGGGGATGTGTAGAAAATCTGGGAAACTGTGAGTGAACCCTTGCCTAAGAAATCGTCATCAGCAAGCCTTGTGTGCAACTCTTCCAGTTCACCAAGAATTTTTGCCATTTTGAAGATGGCATTATCGCCGCGTTCCGGCGCTGAACCATGCGAGGATATGCCTTCCACATCAACCCGGATCTCCATACGGCCACGCTGGCCACGGTAGATTCCGCCATCGGTTGGCTCGGTTGAAACCACAAATTTAGGTTTCAGTCCCAGTTCATTAATAATATACTGCCAGCAGAGACCATCACAGTCTTCTTCCTGAACGGTTCCTGTCATAACCACAGTATATTCATCTGCCAGATCAAGGTCTTTGATGATTTTTCCGGCATAAACCATGGATGCCATGCCGCCTTCCTGGTCAGATGTACCGCGACCGCCAATGCATTCGTCATCTTCATAGCCTTCGTATGGATCAAACTTCCAGTTTCCGGCAACACCGACTCCAACGGTATCGATATGTGCATCAAAGGCAATCAGATGCGGGCCGGAACCGATGTAGCCAAGAACATTTCCCATGGGATCGATCTCGACCTTGTCAAACCCGACTTTTTCCATTTCTTCTTTAATGCGGAGGACAACTTTTTCCTCGTTGCAGCTTTCACTGGGAATGGCAACCATATCCCGCAGGAAACTGGTCATTTCCGGTTCGTATGCCTTGGCAAGTTCATTTATTTTATCAAAATCAAGTGTAGCCATTTGTCTTTTTGCTCTCTTGTATACAGCTTCCGAAACAGTCATTGGATGACTTGAACGGCACTGTGTTGGTGGATTGGTAGGTAAGATTTTTTGCAAGCATATTTTTACAAAAAGTATAAAAATATGTCAACTCAATTTTAGTGCATTAAGCTTTTGCTTAACCTGAAAAGATTGTCTGTGTTTTATAAAAATTACGCTATTTCAACTTATTTTCATGGCATTTTGGGCTTTTTTTTTGCTAAAAAGCAAGTTGAAGCATTTTTTTGTTGTCATGAAAATTATAAAAAATTATAAAAACCAGATACCTTTTTATAAAAATAATTCCATCCAGAGAGATCAATCATGTCTAAAACAATCATAAACACTGAAAATGCTCCGGCTGCAATCGGCCCCTATTCCCAGGCTGTCCGCCATGGCGATACCATATACGTCTCTGGTCAGCTGCCGTTAAATCCTGAAACAAAACAGATGGATGAGGATGTGAGCAGGCAGACTGAGCAGAGCATGAATAATATTAAAGCAATTCTGCAGGAAGCCGGTGTTTCAATGGAGCGGGTTGTCCGCTGCGGTATTTTTGTCACTGATCTTGCTGATTTTGCAGCTGTTAATGAAGTATACGCTACTTTTTTTGAAGGGGATTATCCGGCGCGTGCCACTGTTCAGGTTGCGGCTTTACCCCTAGGGGCCAAGGTTGAGATAGACGCCATTGCAGCCGTGTAACTGTCCATCAGTACTCCATTTTTGCCCGGTCAGGTCCTGCCATATAGTGCTCCTATTATGTCAGGACCTGAACGAACAAATCTGAAGCACTGCTGGACAGTTACTGTAAAAGCAGGATTTATCAGATTTGATGATATCGTAAAAAGTTGCTATTCCGTCATTCCCGCCTCCGCTGGAATGACGGAATAGCAAGAATATATGTTTTTATGAGTCCATTAGATTTCACCATGTTCCGAAGAGTTACGAGAAAACTATTATGTCCATAGATTACGTTTTTAACAAAGGCATCAAAACACCCGGCGACGGTGCTTCCCTTGATATTCTCACATCCGAAGAAGCAGAGAAGGCACGGGCTTATCACAGAAGTTTCAAGGAATATGAGCCGTCTCCGCTGGTTTCGCTTCCTCATCTTGCCGGATATCTGGGTATAAACAAACTTTTTGTGAAAGATGAGTCTTTCCGTTTCGGCCTGAATGCCTTCAAGGTGCTTGGCGCTTCCTATGCCATAGGTAGATACCTTGCGGAACGGTTGGGTAAGGATATTGCTGATGTGTCTTATGAAGAGTTACGCTCAGATGAGGTCAGGAAAAAGCTTGGCGACATTACCTTTACCACTGCAACCGATGGAAATCACGGGCGTGCAGTTGCCTGGGCAGCCCGGCAGCTGAAGCAGAAAGCTGTTGTCTATATGCCCAAAGGTTCAGATCCGGTGAGGCTGAAAAATATTCAGGCCCTTGGCGCGGAAGCCAGCATCACAGATCTGAATTATGATGATGCGGTTCGTCTGTCTGAGCAGAAGGCTAAAGAACATGGCTGGATCATTGTTCAGGATACAGCATGGAGCGGATATGAAGATATTCCAACCTGGATCATGCAGGGCTATGCTACATTGGCGGTTGAGGCTCTGGAACAGATGAAGGAACAGGGCGCTGATGGGCCAAGCCATGTTTTTCTTCAGGCCGGGGTTGGTTCCTTTGCCGGTGGTGTTCTTGGTTATCTGGCTTCTAGCCTCGGCAGAGTGGATAAAATGCCGAAGGTAATTATTGTTGAACCTGAGGAGGCCAACTGCATATACAAGTCTGCCAGGATCGGTGATGGTAAGGCTCACAATGTGACGGGTGCGCTTGATACTCTCATGGCAGGCCTTGCCTGCGGTGAGCCAAATACCATCAGCTGGGAACTGTTACGTGATTATGCCGCCGCTTATGTGTCCTGCCCGGATTATCTGGCTGCCACCGGGATGCGCGTACTGGCAACACCACTCAAGGGTGATGACGTGGTTATCTCCGGCGAATCCGGGGCGGTTACCACCGGACTGCTCCATTTGCTGATGGAAGCAGAAACCGGAAAAGCTGCAGAGCTTCGTGATCAGCTTGGACTTGATGAGAATTCCGTTGTTCTGCTTGTCAGCACCGAAGGCAATACCTCTCCCCGTGCTTTTCGGGATGCGGTATGGTATGGAGAATATAAGGATCAGGAAGACAGCAGAAATAAAAAGTAACAACATTACTAACTGAAATGACAGAGAAAGAACAGATTTTTCAAAACCTCAGACAGATTGCAGATGCTATCCACGCCCTCTTTGGGCCCAATTGTGAAATTGTCATCCATGATTTGTCGGATTTGCAGAAATCTCTTGTTTATATGAAAGGGGACGTGACCGGGAGAAAGGTGGGAGCACCGGCAACAGACCTGCTTGCAAAGCTTCTGCAGCAGATTCCGGAAAGAGGTGATCACCGGCATAATTACAAGTCAGTTACAGCGGATGGAAGATGTCTGAAATCTGCAACCACCATCATAAAAGACAGCAAAGGAAAAGCTGTTGCTGCCTTTTGTATAAATTTGGATACCACCAAGTATTTCAATGCGATCCAGTCTCTGCTGCCTTTCATCCATGATCTGGAGACTGGCATTTATCCGAGCAAGGAAACCTTTACTGATTCGCCTGGTGACACAGTGAAAACTCTTTTTGTGCAGGCTGTGGAAGAAATGGGTGTGCAACCTTCGGCCATGTCCATTGAGGAAAAAAGAAGGTTTATTGAAAAATTGAAACAAAATGGTGCCTTTCAATTTAAAGGCGCGGTAGAGCAGGTTGCAGGATTCATGGATGTAACCAAGTGTACTGTTTATAATTATCTGAAAAAAATTGCATAATGCATCAATCATCAGTCCCTGGAATAATCCTTGCCGCAGGAAGCAGCCGGCGGATGGGAGAAAACAAATTACTGCTGCCCTTTCGCGGCAAACCCATTCTCCAGCATGTGATTGATGCGGCTCACAATTCTTCACTTGCCCCCCTTATCCTTGTTCTCGGTGCTGAATTTAAAACCGTACAATCCCGAATTGATTCCAGATCAGCTGTCATTGTTATCAATCACGGCTTTGCCCGTGGTTACGGGTCGTCCCTGAAGACTGGTCTTGAAGCACTTGATGCCCCATGCGCGGGTGCCATGTTTTTGCTTGGTGACCAGCCACTGGTCACTGTTGATACCCTGGAAAAACTGACAGCAGCATTTCAAAAAGAGCCGCAACGCTGGGTAGCACCATCCTGGAAGGGACAACGGGGGAATCCGGTCATTACCCCGGCATCATGGTTTGACAGGGTTTTTGCCCTGGAGGGGGATACCGGACCACGAAAACATCTGAAAGATCCGGCCGCGCGTCTGAAACTTGTTGAAGTGGAAGATGAAGGTGTTGTTTTTGATATTGACAGCCCGGAGGATTATGAGCGTCTTCAGAGGTGATTCTGGTTGCTTCTGAGGACACATATTCAATTGCTTACTACTTGCTGTTACAGCTTTTGAAAACAGCTAAACTGCTGAAGATGCCGATGCCAATCTTTTTCTTTCACCGGTATTTGTCCATTACAGGAGACCACGCATCCACTGCCGTGGCTGGCTTATCCCTGGTGTAGACAGCATGGGGAATATTGGCGCCAATCGCAATAACCTCACCTGCACCAACCCGATGAGTTCCTTCTTCCATTGAAAAAAAGAGTTCGCCTGACAAAACCATGGTTATTTGTTCACTTTCATGACTGTGCTCAGCAAAGCTGCTGTTGGCCTCCACAGTGAAGTAGGTCATCATGGTTTTCTGCAAAGAAACTGCCCAGAGTTTTACCCCGGGAAGATCATCCTGTAACTGAAGGGTTTCCTTTGGGAAATAATGCGCTTGCCTGCTGATAGTCTTCTTCATGGATTCTGCGCCACTGCAGCAAGGATTTTCCCACAGCTCTGATTGCTGTATCTCAAGTGGTGTCTCCAGCTGTCCTGAATGCACAAAGCCCATTTTTTTAAAGAAAGCGGATGCGTTAACTGTCAGAAGAAAAAGCTCATCCACATTGTGCAGGGCGGCAATGGACTGGAGTCTGTCGAGTAGCAGGCGGCCGTATCCTTTTGTCTGTCTATCTTTGTGGACAGCAATTGAGCGAATCACACCAAATCGGCCCATAGGTATAAGAGCACCGCAGCCAATGATTTGTTCTTTTTCTTCCAGGACCAGAAAGGTTGCCTGCCCGGATGTCACTCCGTCTGCAGGCAGATCATTTTGTTGGAGCAGCAGGCAGACTGCATCTCTGTCCGCGTCCTGCATGTATCGACAAGCCACATTTGTCATTTTCCATACTCCGAATTGTAATTTAAGATGAGTGAAGCCTGTGCATGAAATATCAGGGAATTGCCTGGAATGCCAATCATTATTCCGGACAATAGTCATCAGTTTTGCTGATGACAGACTATTTCAGATTGGAGTGAAACATCTTGCTGGCCAATTGTTCCCAGTAGCCCTGTCTGCGGTTAGTGATTCCGGCGAGGGTGCCGTATCGGGATGCAATTTCCGGATCATGACGCCAGTAGGAATAGGGTAATCCGCCAAGTATCCGGTTAAAGAGGAAGGCCAGGCTGATGAGCAGAATAACAGCAATGACAAAGCCGATGGCCTGGGGAAATGTGGTGATGCTGCCCATACCCACAATCAGCGCTGTGGCTGTGGCCGGAGGATGGTTGCATTCAAGCCAGATCATTGCCAGGCTGGACATGCCCATGGCCATGGAGAGGATGGCAATGGAACTTCCGTTTACTGTGCCGGGATCTGCTGCACCTGTGGAGAAAAGAATCGATCCGAGAAACAGGGCGAGAAAGCCGGAGATCAGTCCAAGAGTATGGGAAAGAAGCACTGTGCGCGGAGCGGCGGATGCAGACATTGGCATACGAAAAAGGATAAAAGCGGAAGGCCCGAGTGGAGGGAAGAGCAGGGGGAACTGGGTGATCAGGGCTATTGACGAGATGACAGCCAGGGCCATGGATCCCTCAATAAATACAAAAAGCCTTACAAGCCGTTCGGGATGTTTCAGGCGCGGCAGCAGGTAACGAAGCTGCAGGCGGGAAAAAAAGCTGACAATTTTAAAAAGCAGTGTTTTCTGTGGTCCCGGGCCGGTGTATTCCATGCGATATCCTCAGGTCAAAGACTCTAATGATCAGACAGAACCTGTTTTAATGCCTCCAGAGTCGGTTGCGTCCCCACATGGCAGAGCCCCATGAGCTCATAAATATCGAGAAATCCCTGTTCTGTTTCTTCAACAATTGTGGAAAGATCATCCGGAGAAAGTGCAAAATGGTGCAGAGCTTCCTGGACAAATATCTCCGCTTTATCAGTCTCAATATGCAGAGTACTGGGCAGGAGGGAGGCAATGATCAGTGGCATGGCAATGGAATCCTGCAACTGCAGCTCGTTGACAATCTCCGGAGTAACATTATGAATTCCCACAAAACAGATCAGTTGTTCGGGAAACCCCCAGAGTTGCAGAATCCACGCTCCTGCCTGGGCATGGTTCCAGCCAAAGTGTTTCTGTTCAATTGCTGAAAGGCGCTGGACGGAGTTCAGCCATTCCTCGACAATTGGCTGGTAATATTCCGTCCAGCTGGTCAACAGGACGGGCAGGGCCACATCTCCAATGAGCATGGCAGTAAAGGCATCATCACATTTGTCCGGGCAGTGATGGCGGGCAAAGCCGCGGGCAACAAGGGCACGGATCAGGGAGTCTGTCCAGAAAGCCTGGTGATCAAAAAGATCAACTTCCGGCCGTGGAACAGCTTTAACTGCCGCAAAAGACAGGACAATGGAGCGGATGTGATCAAGCCCGAGCAGGCTGACAGCATGTTGGATGGAGAGAACCGGCGAGGGCAGACTAAACAGTGAAGAATTAATTGTTTTGAGTACCTGCGCGGAAATTTCAGGCAGTGCTGCAATGAGCTGGGAGATCTGTTCCATCTCAACTTCCGGCTTATTTGAAGCCTCCAGCAGTCTGGCCGTGGCCGCCGGCATTGGAGCTATTGAAATATCCTTGAACAGCGCTTCAAAGTTTCCAGTGGAGATTGCAGCATGACGGCGAATGCGCGAAAAGAGTTTTAATGGCAAAATTCATTTCCTGATAGTTGAAAGAATATTGCTCTATTATATCGATTCGCAAAACGAGAGTGAAGGTTTTTTATCCACTCATGCGGTTTTTCACTAGATCGGGTTTCCCTGCAGTTAGAAAAACAGGAGAAGATATCCAACTGCAAGGATGATCTGCATCAGTGCAAATGGCAGTGCTTTTTTGATAAAACTCACAAATGGCAGATGGATTTTGTATTTATGGATAATGGTCACAGCAACCAACGTGGATGCCGAGCCAATGGGAGTGATGTTTCCACCAAGGTTTGCCCCGAAAATTACCGACCACCAGAGAGAGGAATCACTGGCAATATTCCTTGCCGAAAGAATCTTTGCAAGCATAGCCGACAGAGGGATATTATCTGTCACTGAGCTGAACAGCGCAGAAGCTGCCAGCAGGGATACTGCTCCACCTTTGCCTTCACCATTGCCGATGAGTAAGCCCACGCCCTGACCGATGAGTTCCAGCACTTTTGCGTGTTCCATCACATTTATGATGACAAAGAGAAAGATGAAAAACAGAATCAGATCCCAGTCAATGGCTTTGTAAAACTGGTCTACATCATGTTTGAACCGGATAAGGGCGATGATTGCAAAACTCATTGCCACAAAACCCAGCCCCAGGTCTTTGATCACAGGTGTGATTGAAGTGGTGGCAATCATGGTTATAAAAACCACAAGAATGACAGCCGAAAAAATAAAAAAGCCGCGACTCTGAATGGAGTCATTTTCATCAAAGCTTTTTACCAGGGTGGCAGCTTCTTCTTTTTCATCTGTTTTTTTGATGGCTTTTATGTTGAAAATACGGGCACCAAGCAGAAGTGTGGCAACTGTGGCCACCAGCACATAGGGGCTGGCCTTTAGAAAAAATTCAGAGAAGCTGATTCCGGCAGTATTGCCCACAATAATGTTCGGCACCGAGCTGATCAGGGTCAGCAGTCCGCCAACATTGGTCAGTAAGCCTTCTATGAGCAGAAAACCAAGGAGCTTGTCTGTCCGGTTGAGTTTGTTCAGGGATACACCGGTGAGGGAGCCCACTATGATCATGGCGGTTACGTTATTGAGAACTGCAGAAAAAACCACTGTCATCAGGCCGTAATACCAGAGCAGCTTCAAGGGGTCGCCCGCTGACATTTTTGTGAGTTTTATGGCTACCCAGCTGAACAGGCCGGAGCGGGAGGTAACATCCACAAACAGGCTTGAACCGATGATAATGGCAATGACTTCCCAGTCTACAGCTTCAATGTAGACCGGCATGTGCAGTTTATGACCACTGGGCAGGATAATATCGCCGAATGGAATAATGCCTAGCCATGAGGCAAGAATCAGGGAAGTGATAGCGAAAAATCCTACAATGATGGATTTTTTTGCATGGAGTTTTTCCTCAAGTGCCAGAGCACAGATCATGCATGTAAGGAGTCCGCTGAAAAACCAGGTCAGGTTCTGGCTGATGTGTACTGTATGTTCCATGATAATTACACCACCAGAAGGGGAATCTGCCGCAATTCCACGGCCAGCGGATAGGATACGGAGTTCATGGCCTTCTGGTTCTCATTTTTGGCATGCATCACCAGCAGATCCAGTTTTTGAGATTCGATCTGCCTGCGATACTCCTGCAATCCATTGCCAAAACGAACCATGGAGCGGACATCGAGAGAAATTCCGTGCTCCAGCAGGATTTCTTTGCAGGTCAGGAAATAATCTTCAGGTTCCTTGAGCAGTTGTTCAGCGAGGCGGATACGGGCGGATTCCGTATCAATGGTGTCAATTTTTCCGATTGCCTCCATGTAACGTTCAAAAATATACTCATTTTCCACATGGCTGAGAAAAAGTGTTCCCTGCGGGTGTGTCAGGCGAACCGCATAGTTGATAAGATCATGGTTGATGGCCACCAGATCTGTCACCACCATGACGTCCATGGTATCATGCATGGCATGATCTGCGATATAATCGGCTTCAGGATGTGGCAGCACCAGCACCGGAATATCAGTTTGCTGGATCAGTACATCAAGATGGGCACCGAGTGAGTGAGGAAACTGCCATGCATTGGAGTGCAGATTGCGATAGCTGCAGATCATATCCAGTTCATAGCCGGCCACCAGCTTCAGCAGATCTTCCGTTGTCTTAAACTCATGTCCGTAAATCAGAAAACAATCACGTTCAGAGGCGTCACCGAGGACTGAAAGGAACTGTTGCACACTCTTCTGGAATGTTTTTGCCTCGTTTTCCTCAAGATCAGTGATCAGCAGGATGGAGGTGATAGGGATATGGCGGTATTCAAGTCGTTCTTTAATGGAAGAGCGAAAGATACTCTCAAATTGATCAACATTGGCCATGGATCGGGCCTCCGAAATATTTTGCTGGTAATGTATTTTTCATGGACCGCATAGTAATCGCTTCCCGCTCGGGAATCATTAAATTATTTGTGGAGAAAATATGGCGTGGGATTAGAATGATTGAGTATGTATTTGACGAATTTTATCCGATTATGCATGAAACCCTGCCAACTTCATGCAGTATCCGGATAAAACAAAATAAGTATGAAAAATTATGGGTGTCTTCCCCGCGGAGGCGGGGATCCAGTTTCGTGTCAGAGATCTGGATCGGAATCTACGCTTACCTCCCGTCTGTACGGGAATGACATAAAACGCTGTAGTCGTCCATCGTAAGAATCAGAGATTAAACAGATGATAGCCAGCAGGATTACCATTTTCTTACCAATGTTCTTTTGCCTGTGGAGTGTTTTTTCACTCCCCTTTACTGCCAGGGCTCTGGAACCAGATGAAATCGTGGTTGTGGCCAATGGACAGGAAAGCGACGGGGTAGGCCTAGCCAGATTTTATATGAAAAAACGGGGCATTCCCAACGGGAATCTGCTGGTGATCAGGACTGCTGCCAATGAGGGCATTG
>DQTH01000116.1 GCA_015662865.1 Desulfocapsa sulfexigens | reverse complement strand
TCAGAAAGTGAAAGGCTTTTCACGTTAATATGTCATTATTTTAATTGGTTGGCTATGTTTTCTATTGTGTTTTGGTCAACCCCGAAACTTGAGTAATCAGTAAATAAATTGATATTGTTAGTATCTCTCTATACATATTACATGTAATATTAACGGAACTCAAATAAGAATTTGTATCATCTCTGAGTACCATCCCATGGTGACGTACATCGATTGGGGAGAATCTATTGTATTTTCTATTAAAAAATGGCTAAGACGTGAATTGTAACAATCCGTGTTCCACCAGGTTTTTTTGAATACAATGACAGGCTAATCTTGAAAAAATGAATCAGTTTCTATTAAGCATTCTTACTATTGTATGCGTTTTCTTTTTCAGCAGCAGCCTGGCTGCTGAGCAGATTGTTGTTGGCAATTTTTCTGAGACACCACAGAAAGGGACATTTCCTGACCACTGGGCACCACTGGTGTTTGAAAGCGTTGATAAACACACCATCTACACCCATGTTGTCAACGAAGGTGTCGGGAGCATTCAGGCCACAAGCATGGCAGGTTCTTCAGGCCTTGCCCGTAAAATTACCATCGATCCCAGACACTATTCATCGCTTTCCTTTCGCTGGAAAATCAAGGACATTATTGGCGCAGCTGATCTGTCACACGAAAAAGGAGATGATGCGCCCGCCAGGGTGTGGGTCACATTTGCCTATGAATCCGGTAAGGTGGGCTGGTGGGAAATGATGAAGTTTAAAGGGCTTAAGCTTTTATACAGTGATTATCCACCCAGTGCCTGCCTGGTCTACGTGTGGGCCGATAACGAGAAACCGGGAGCCATCATAGAAAACCCCAATGCGAGCCGGGTGAAGATAATTGTCCTTGAATCTGGTGCAGAGAAAAAAGGGCAGTGGGTGTTTGAGCAACGTAATATTCTGGAAGATTACCGGGCCGCTTTTGGTTCCCATGACGTTCCCATGATTTCCGGAGTGGCTGTCATGACAGATACTGATGATACAGGTGGAGAGGCTGTTGCTTGGTATGGGGATATTATCTTCTCTGATTTACCACAACAGTCTGAGTAAAGCTGTTTTACCGGCCCATTATCGTCAATGGTCAGATTGTTTGACGATGAAGGTGTTTTTTAGGTGGGTCGCATTGTTAAGTTTGTACCGCGATGTGGTGTCTGGTGAAGTGGGCTCTGAAATACTCTGCTCAAGGCTGGTATTTGTCTATATTCAAACAGACTTTATTACCGGCAATCTGGAATTCCTGGTGAGCAAGTTCAATTATTTCACATGTCTCATCATTGGTCGAGGTGCAGTAAATATTTTTTAAATCTCCCTGTGACACCATACCTCTGCCTAAAAGATCCTTTTTCACCCAGCTATAGAGGGCGTGCCACATCTCATCCGCCAGAATGATGGGAATTTGGCAAATGTGATCCACCTGGATCAGTTGCCAGGTATAAAAGAGTTCCAGGCAGGTGCCGATACCACCCGGCATGACCACAACAACGTTGGATA
The DNA here is from genome assembly GCA_015662865.1 of Desulfocapsa sulfexigens. GTDB lineage: Bacteria > Desulfobacterota > Desulfobulbia > Desulfobulbales > Desulfocapsaceae > Desulfocapsa > Desulfocapsa sulfexigens_B. The sequence continues at coordinate 13,317 of DQTH01000116.1, read as the reverse complement.
GAGCCATGAAATGGTCCAATCGACTGGAGAAACGATGGAAATGTTTATAAATGTCGAGGTGGTTGTTTCCCTCATTTTCCCAGGGAAGCTCAATGGTTAAACCAACTGATTTTGCATCACCATCTGTCCCTGCTTTAAGCCCGGAATTGGCAGCCTCCATAACACCCGGTCCGCCACCGGTAATGATATTGATCCCCATCGATCCAAGGGATCGTGCAAGGTCAAAAACCTGCCGATATTCACGGCTGTCTTTTTTGATTCTTGCTGAGCCAAAGATAGATACCCGAAAACGTTCACGGTGTTGAAGCGCTTCTTCCACGCTGTTAATGTCTGTCATGTTTTTCCAAATGTTGTCTGGCTTACGGGCATAAAAAAATTATTTAACTTTATTCGTTTAAGTCCCAGTTGTAATCGAAATTGAGTTTTCCTTTATAGGTGCTCAAGGCAGAATTAAGATCGCCTTCAGCGTATTGCTGCAGATGTTGAACAACCTTTTCCCGGGAGCCGCCGAAATCAGCCTGAAACCATTTGTAGATACTTGATACCTTCAGCTTTCCACCAATCATCTGTGCGCCACGTGGATGGTTAATGTAGGTCCTGGCTCCATCATTTAACAGCTGTTCCATATTCGTGGCAGTAAATGCTTTGTCCTGGAGATTCGGGCATCCCAGGCTGGCACAGTTCAATGCATAATGTACGCGGTTATCACTAAATATCGGTCTCAGTATTCGATGCTCAATGTCATTCAGACTCAAATCTTCACCTTGAATGTTAAACAATTTGGCATCCCAGGGGCCGTTGCTGAAAAAACCGGGTGATATATCAATATCCATGATGCTTTTTACAGGATAATGGTCAAGAATAACTTTAATTGTGAGACCATTGTACAGATTTATCCAGAATGCTTTCTGCTCAATACGATTCAATTGTCTGACTTTGGTTTTCTGGAGTTGTGTGAGATAGCTGTTCAGGGACTGCTGATCTTTCTTTGTGACAGTCGCATATTTGAAACGGTTAATAGCCGAAGGATGATCAGTGACAAGATATTTTCCCAGCAGTGCATTCCAGAGACTATGATCAACAACCTGTGTGCTGTTTTCATTGCTGGTCTGCCAGAGAGGCCAGAGGTCAGCAGAAGGGGCTGCTTGGGCGGAACCTGTCCAAAGAAAATTGCATACCAGTAATGTGGCCAGCAGGTAGCTCAGTGAAAGATTGTTGTTTTTCATGGTGTTCTCCCGGCAGGACAAATCATCATGCACATGAATGCAGGTTTGTGACTTGAATCTGTATAAATTGACGATGTACTATACAAAGATGCCTTCTGCAACAGTTCTCATGGGGAATCACAATGCATAAACACTTCTGGGATTTTATAATATCGATTGTTTCCGGTATGATGGAAGCCGCTCCGGTTAAACAGCCAACTTTTAAGAAATAGATCGGGTGGACCGGAACCATGGCGAACATTTCCAATCTCAGTAAAGGTTTTTTTTCTTGTTTTTTCTTTTTGTGGCTTGTGCCCCAGTTGTCCATTGCAGGCGATCTTGAGCTGTACACATATAGATTAACGCAATCCAACAGCAGCTATCAGCTCTGGACAGCTCCACCAACTCACAGGGTGTTTAAAGATGATAATGTTCCGGATGAAACCGGCTCTGAAGTCAGAGTATATGCCGCAAAAAACGAGTTTGAACCTTTTCAGATAGTGGTACAACCTGCTTCCTCAGCAAGTCTGACCGTTGATATCAGTGATTTCGGTGCAGGAATCAGCACTGAAATATATCAGGTCAAGTATGTGCCAATAAGTCAGGTTACAGACAACCTTGGCAGAACCGGCCCCTATCCGGATCCCCTCTGGCCTCTTGCAGGCGGTTCCACTGTTTCACTCAACAGTGGAGAAAACACCTCGTTCTGGTTCAGCGTTTTTGTGCCGGCAGCAACAGGTCCAGGAGATTATACTGCCACTGTGAGCATCGGCTCCATTTCCATTCCGGTTACTCTGCATGTGTTTAATTTTAGTATTCCAGGCGAGCTCCATGTGAAATCACAGATGAATTTTTCCCACAGCACGATTCTTGATAAGTATGGTGTGCCTGGAACAGGAGATGAGTACTGGATGTATGTGGATGCAATGAAGCAATATTTCATTGATCATCGTTTGACTCCCAAAAGTGTGCTTTGGTCGGGAGGTTTGACCAGCAACGGCGGAGCGCCATATATCGATTATAATTGCCTCTCCACATTGAGTGATCCCCATGGAATATGGGGTTTTGAGGAACCAGCCGCACGATATCTTGATGGTAGCGGCATGATGAGTGGGTTGTTGGACCAGCCGTTCAATGGGGGCATGGGTTTTCCCTCCCATATGGCAATAACATTTGTAAATAATGATGCGTCAGCTGATCAGAGGCCGTCTTCTTTCTGCGGCCAGACGAGAAGCAGTGCTGACTGGTACACTGCAGATAATCCGGACAGCAGCTACAACCAGAAATGGTTTCAATATATTACTACCATTCAGAGTTACCTGAGTTCCCACGATTATCTGGATAAAGCCTATTATTATTTCGCCAATGAGCCGCAGGATCAGGCGGATTATGAAGCGGTTGCCTGGTATTCCAGGTATCTGAAACAGGCTGCTCCCGGTCTTAAACTTATGGTGTCGGAGAACCCGAGAGAAGAGATTTATAATAATACAAATTATATTGCAGACGGCCAGATCGACATCTGGCTCCCGGTTCTCAACTTGTATGATCCGGTGATCTCTCATGCCAGGGAAAGGGACCATGGAGAGGAGTCCTGGATTTATTTCCTTCATGGAACAAGACCACCTTATTTCAACCCTATCACCCTGGATCATCCCGGCATTGAAAGCAAATTTACGGGGTGGTTTCTCTGGAAATACCGAATCAGGGGGCTTGCCTACTATTCCCTGAATAACTGGAGCCAAAATCCCTGGACCGATCCGCTTAACGATAATCATAATGGTGATCTGTTCATGCTGTATCCGCCTTCTGAGACAAACACTTCAATTCCATACGGCAGCAATCTGCATCGTTTTGTCCCGTCCATTCGGTTTGAGCTCATGCGGGACAGCCTCGAGGATTTTGAGTATCTGTATATTCTAAACAGCAGCAGTATGCCGGAGATTGATCAGGAAAATGTGGCAGACCTGCAGGCAGATAAGATTATTACCGGTTTGACCAGTTATACCCGCAATGATGAATTCATGTATAACCTGCGCCGTTTGATCGGACTTAAAAATGGCGATGAGATTGCGACCATTCCAGACATACAACCGCCGCCCATCCATCCACGTGCAGAAGGGATTCCCGGCAACTATTATATTAACTTTCAGGATCCCGGCGGGTCACCGGCAGCCGATCCTCTGATCGTGGCTGATAATGAGTACATGAAGATAGGCTGGAATGTCTACGATGAAATATTGGGCTATGGCTGGTACGGGGACATGGCCCATGTCATGTATCAATACCTCGTGGATGGACCCAATGAATTACAGAAGAGTATCCTCTATGACGACTGGGGCAGGCAGAAGACATTTGACTTTGACCTTCCCAATGGGACATATGAAGTGACTGTTTCGGCTGGCTGGCAAGGCAGGACATACAATCGTAACTTTATAAGTATCGAGGGAACTGTTTTTATAGATGATGAGGCAACGTCACCCTATCTTGTGCGGACTCGGGAAATAACTGTGGCAGATAACAAACTGACCATGGCCATGGGGATCTTTGACGAGTACACCATGCTGAATTATCTTGATATTGAAGCAGCCAGTCAGCCAACACCCCCGTTGGCGCAGTTTTATGGTAATATTACCCAGGGCGAGGCCCCTCTTACCGTTAGTTTTACCGATACTTCGATCAATGACCCTACCGGCTGGCAATGGGATTTTGATAACAACGGCAGCATTGATTCAACCAGCCAGCACCCGATTCATGTATATCCCGCTGCCGGAACATACAGCGTAAAACTGACTGTCAGCAACGAAGACGGAAGCGATGAACTGCTGCAGGAAAATTACATATCAGTGACTGCTCCTGTAGCAGGAAGAAAAGGGTTGCCCTGGCTGTTTTTACTGTTGCAGTGAGTGATGGTAATATTATTTACTTTACCATGAGATCTGTACTCAGGTAACGCTCTCCTGTATCCGGTAGGACAGTTACAATTGTTTTACCTTGATTTGCATCATCTCTGGCCAGTTCCATGGCTGCCCAGGCCGCGGCGCCTGATGAGATGCCGACCAGCAGCCCCTCTTTTTCGGCGAGAAGTCTTGCGGTTTCCATGGCAGCACTGTTTTCTACAGTTATAACCTGATCAACAAGATCAGTTTTTAGAATTAGCGGAGTGAATCCTGCTCCGATGCCCTGGATCTTATGGGGCCCGGGTTTTCCTCCTGATAGAACCGGTGAGTCAGCGGGTTCCACTGCAACACCTCTAACACCCGGTTTTCTCTCTTTCAGGATTTCCATGACTCCAGTGAAGGTTCCACCGGTTCCAATTCCGGCCACAAAAATATCTATTTTACCTTCTGTGGCCTGCCAGATTTCTTCAGCAGTGGTTTCCCTGTGGATTGCAGGATTTGCCGGATTTTCGAACTGTCTCACCATAAAGCTGTTTGGGGTGTCACGATGAAGCTCTTCAGCACCATCCATGGCTCCTTTCATGCCTTTTGCCGCAGGAGTCAGGACCAGTCGCGCTCCCAGATGTTTTAAAAGAGCCCTGCGTTCAAGGGACATTGATTCAGGCATGGTGAGTGTCAGCGGCAATTTTTTTACAGCGCAGACAAACGCCAAACCCAGGCCGGTATTGCCGGAAGTTGCTTCGACAATGGTTGTCCCTTCTTTTATCCGTCCATCCTTTTCACCCGCTTCAATCATAGCAAGGGCGATACGATCCTTTACACTGCCCATGGGATTGCGGGATTCCTGCTTGGCAAGAAGCTGTGCCCTGCAGTCTGGAAGAATATTGTTGAGAGCGAGCAAAGGGGTGTTGCCGATGGTATCATTTACAGATAATGTCATGATGTTCTCCTTTTCTTCCGGAATAGACAAGCTCAGGGCGTTTGAGGACAACTCTGGTGTCAGGTGGGACAGATTCGGTAAGCCATATATTACCACCAATAACAGATCTTGCTCCGATGGTGGTTTTACCGCCAAGGATGGTGGTGTTGGCGTAGATGATTACGTCATCTTTAATGCATGGATGACGCTTTACATCACGCATGACCTGTCCGGCATTTTTGGGAAGGGACAGGGCGCCCAGAGTTACACCCTGATACAGGCGTACATTTGAGCCGATTATAGTTGTCTCCCCAATGACAACTCCTGTGCCGTGATCAATGAAAAAACTGGGGCCGATACTGGCGCCTGGATGGATATCAATTCCTGTGAGGCTGTGGGCATGCTCGGTCATTATTCTGGGAATAATAGGAACTTCCAGCCGGTAAAGTTCATGGGCCATCCGAAAAATGGAGGTGGCGAGAAGTCCGGGATAGCAGAAAATTACTTCATCACTGCTGGCCGTGGCCGGGTCTCCGGCAAGGGTTGCCCGAATATCAGTTGAGAGCAGGGCTGAAATCCCCGGAAGACTCTCAATAAATGAGAGTGCCATGTGATGGCCCCTTTCTTCACAACGGGTACAAGGGAGGTTGGAGCGGCGGCAGTCATGGCGGATGGCCATGATGATTTCCTCGGTCAGCAGTTCGTAAAGTTCTGTTGTTTCTTTTCCAAGATAATATTCAAGATTTGAGGCGTGGAGCTTTGTTTTTGTGAAATAGCCGGGGAATAATATCTGCCGTACCTGGTAGATGATATCGATAATTGACTTATGGGACGGGATCGGAACCGGTCCCACATGATCAAAGCAGTCTTCCGTTTTCCAGGCAGCAACCAGGGTCTCCACAACAGGAGGCAACTTGTCATGGCGGCCGCAGGTCGCGTTTGTCGTGTGATCACAGTGTTCAGGGATATGAATGTCATCTGCTGCCACCTGTTATCCCTCCTCTATTTCTTGGGGCTTTTTGAGTTCATCTCTTTTTTGATCTCTTCTATTGCCTGCGTAAGCGGCATACCGTTGTTTAGCTTTGCCAGAGGGTTGATAGCCAGCAATTCTTTCCAGGCGGCAATGGCTTCCTGTGGTTTATTGAAATCGTAGAGTAGAACAATGCCTTTGTTCAGACGGGATGGTTCATGCTTTGGATTTACGGAAAATGCCTTGTCAAAGGACTCAATGGCTTTTTCAGGTTGTTTGTTTCTTCTGTACATAACACCCATATCAGTCCAGACATCAGCATTGTTGGGTTGTAATGCAAGAGATTTTGTATAGGCCTGAATAGCTTGCGCGGTTTGACCGGAATCATAATAGAGATGGCCGAGTTGTGTCCATGCTGCGACATTGTCAGGGTTTACTGTGACTTCAGCTTCCATATTGGTAATGGCTTCCGATGTCTGGTTGCTCAGTTGGGTGGGAGCTGTGGCAGCGGGTGGTGTTGCCGGATGATCGGGGGTATCGGTGGGGCCAAGTTTATATACCGCAAATATTGCTCCAGAAATAAAACCGACAACAAATCCAATCAGAAGGGCATAGAGGAGAGTTTCTTTTTTTACAAGATTACTTTTTTCAGTCATGGGGAGTTGTTCCTAAATTGTTCATGTTTGATTGCTTTTGCATTTCAAAATATAGACAGTAAAAGCCTGCTGTCAAATGGTAGCCTTTACAGACACCTCATCTTTTCACGGTCACACCCACCCGCGTAGAGGGGCTATCGCGTCTGGGGGGACCTGCAAAAATCTGAGACACCTGTGACGGATTACGAAATTGAGTATGTGAAGCCGCATAGTTACAAACCCTATTATTGCTTATGTCAAATGATATGTTTGTGTGGATGACAGCGTCGAAGAAGTCCTTATCCTCAGGAAAAGGAAAAAGGTGCCCTATCATCATTTTTATGCTATACAAGTGTGGTTCAAGGGTCGATGGAGCAGGAGTGTCGGCCCTTTTTTAATGGCCAATAAAAAAGGCTATACCCTGATAATCAGGATACAGCCTTGGAATAACTGGAGGCGGCGAGCGGATTTGAACCGCTGAATCATGGTTTTGCAGACCAGTGCCTTAGCCGCTTGGCTACGCCGCCAGAATATGCCTGATAGGCATGAGCCACACTTTATACCACAGTTTGTGTTTTTCACAAGAGGAAAATGGCAATGGATATTGATTCACTGGTACAACGAAACAAGGACGATCTGGCTGGGCTGGAACAGGTTCTTGCTTATCGTTTTACCGATCTGCGCCTGTTACAAAAAGCATTGATTCACTCTTCTTTTGCTTTTGAACAGGCTCAGATCGATAATAACAACGAAATTCTTGAATTTCTTGGCGATGCGGTTCTCGATCTGGTTATCGGGCACACACTCTGTAAACAGTTTCCTGAGATGCGTGAAGGGGAACTGACCAGGCTGCGTTCATCGCTTGTCAATGAAACGCATCTTGCCAAAATGGCAAGGGACCTTCAGCTTGGTGATTATCTCTGTCTCGGTAAAGGAGAAGCTGCCTCCAATGGTCGAAATAAATCCTCCATTCTCTCCTGTGCCTATGAAGCGATTATCGGTGCTATTTTTGAAGACAGCGATTATGCAACCGTGGAAGCCGTTATCCGTAGATTTTTTGTACCGGACATGGCGGCAAAAAAGGAAGAGCTGTTGATGGCAGATGCCAAAAGCCGTTTGCAGGAAGCATTGCAGGAGAGATTTAACGAAGCCCCCTCCTATCGGATTGATCTGGAAGAGGGCCCCTCACATCAGAAGGTTTTCAGCGTTTCTGTCCTGTTTCGTGATGCCGCACTTGGCAGCGGTACAGGAGGCTCCAAAAAAGAGGCGGAGCAGCGAGCTGCTTCAGCGACTCTTGCTGAGCTTGATGAGGTGATCCAAAGGTTTTCAGAGTAGCTGGCATTGCTCATGAATATTTTGTTCGAAAGTAGATAATAACGATAGATTACTATGGAATCACTTAGCAAAACTACTGGTTACTTTCCCACAAAATGTTGATGAGCAATGCGGACTAGTAGTTCATCAGAAAAGCCAGGCACATCATTACACCATCCCATCGTTGACATGACAACAGGAACTTCAGACACGCCCCTTGTTATTCCTGTTTTTATTCCCCATCAGGGCTGTCCACAGAATTGCCTCTTCTGTAATCAGGTTTCCATCAGTGGTAAGAGTGCAGCAGCAAAAGAAGATGATGCAGCGCTGGTTTCCAGGACCGTTACGGAGTGGCTTGATCGTTCCCGTCACCGAACCGAAGTTCAGGTCGCATTTTATGGAGGTTCTTTTACCTGTCTCCCTGTTGGTCGCCAGATAAGGCTGCTTGATGCTGTTCATCATTTTATTCAATCAAACGATGTAAGCTCTATTCGGCTTTCCACACGACCGGACTGTATAGATGCGGAAATATGTGATCTCCTCCTTGAAAAAGGTGTGAAAACCGTTGAACTTGGGATTCAATCCCTGGATAATCATGTACTCTCAGCATCCAATCGCGGCCATTCCTGTGAGGATTCTCTGCTGGCAGCCGGGATTTTGAAAGAAAAGAGACTGCAACTGGGTATCCAGCTTATGCCTGGGCTACCCGGTGAAACAACGGTTTCCTTTTTCAAAAGTTTACAGCAGGTAATAGCAATAAAACCGGATTTTGTAAGGCTCTATCCCACGTTGGTCATCAGAGGGGCAGGGCTTGCAAAAGAGTATGAAAACGGAAAATATGAGCCCATGACCATGAATCGGGCAATCGCTCTCTGCTGCCGTGCAAAAGAGCGACTGGAGAGTGCAGGTATAAAAATTATGCGGATGGGGCTGCAGGCATCTGAAACACTGGAAAAAGAACTGCTGGCAGGTCCATATCACCCATCATTTGGTGAGCTGGTGGCGGCACGATACTGGTTCAGGCGTGTTCGTGCTTTGCTTGCCGCCTGTTCTCCAGGGAAAAAGCTGCATTTACAGATTTCTGATCGTGATATCTCTGCTTTTGTCGGTCAGAAAAGGATAAACATAAAACGTTTACAGAAACTGGGTCTGGAAAAGAGGTTAAAGCTGGAAACAGATAAAAGCCTGAAACGGGGTGAGTTGAAAGTCGTTGTCGATTGATATTATAGTGAAAAAGTGGCTACTTTTTTTACGCCAATTCGCTGACCGCTATTATTTATTACCATAAAATAGCCGCTGCCCAGCAAGCGGGGATTCCATTTACAATTAAAACGAACTTTCTGGCCTGTTTTTATTGTTCGTGCACGAGCAATTGTTATCGGTATATCAATGCCTATGCCGTCTGCAGAGATATCGTGAATGTTTACACTTATCTCCTTGCCTTCATTTGTAATCATTGTTGCTATGCCACTCTGGAGTTGTCTTGGTGCTATGCGCCTGTTGAGTACACATTTTATGATTTTACCGCATTTATGGCATCGCATGTTTTTTTTTCGTATATTCCCCTGTACCGGAAAGTTTCTTTTAGCCCCGCATTTTGGACATCTGAATTGCATCCGGTTATTAATAACCCGAAAATTAACTATGTTTCCCATATGGTTTTATCCCCTGAGAGTTTTATCAGCATACTTGGGAACCGTTGACGTTTTTCTGTTACTCGAATAGATTCTGTTTTTTTTATTACCTCATGATGTTTACTGCACGTTTTGTGCTCTGCGGTATGATAGCTGTATGAGTAAAAGAGTCACTTGTTAGATTATGTCCTTGTTTTAAGTGTATTTTATAACAGCATATGGCTTAAATCAAGGCGTTCACTTTCTTTTTATAATAGTCGCATAGATGCGAAAAAAATATGTTGTCAATTAATCATCTGGATATCCGTTACGGAGATAAACACCTTTTTAAGGACCTTTCCATTCAGGTTCATGATGGAAAGCGCATTGGACTGCTGGGTGTGAATGGGGCTGGCAAATCAACACTACTCAAAATTATGGCAGGCGTTGATGAGTGTGACGATGGCGTTGTGAGCCGGGCAAAATATTTCACTGTGGCCTACCTGCCTCAGGAATCCAGCGCCCTGGTTTCCGGTAAGACCCTTTATGAAGAGGCAGAGAGTGCTTTTGCAGAACTCCTGGATCTGCAGAAAGAGGCAGATCGGATCCACCAGGAACTGGCCCATCTGGATCATCAATCTGAAAAATTTGCTCAGATGCTTGAACGTCAGGGTGAGATCCAGCATCGATTGGAAGGCAGCGGTATCTATACCATGCGGGCACGAATTGAAAAGATCCTGCTCGGTTTAGGGTTTCATCAGGAAGATATGAATAAGCAGGCTTCTTCTTTTTCAGGCGGCTGGATCATGAGACTGATGCTCGCTAGAATGCTGCTCGCAGCTCCGTCTCTTCTTTTACTTGATGAGCCCACAAACCATCTGGATCTCACATCACTGACCTGGGTGGAGGAGTTTCTCCGTTCCTACGATGGTGCAATGGTAATAATCTCTCATGACAGGACTTTTCTCGATAAGGTGACCACAACGACATGGGAATTGAGCCTTGGAAAACTCTCGGTCTATAAGGGAAATTACTCCTATTACGAAAAAGAAAAGGTTGAACGAAAAACCATTGAAAAAGCAGCTTACGATAATCAGCAGGCTCAAATTAAACAGAGCATGCAGTTTATCCAGCGTTTCAGAGCAAAATCCACCAAGGCAAAACAGGTGCAAAGCCGGGTGAAACAACTGGAGAAGATGGAACTGCTCGAACTGGGTGAGGCAGATAGGCAGATTCGTTTCAGTTTTCCTCCGGCCCCGGATTCAGGCAGGAACGTGTTGACTGTTGAGGATCTTTGTAAAGGATTTGATGGAAAAGAAGTATTTAAAAATGTCAATTTCCAGTTTCAGCGTGGAGATAAAGTGGCTGTGGTGGGAGTCAATGGTGTAGGAAAATCCACACTGGTAAAAATTATTGCCGGTATTATTCCTGCTGATTCCGGCAGTGTAAGGCTTGGTCACAATGTACAGCTCTCCTATTTTGGTCAGCATCAGGCCCAGGAGCTCAGCCCTTCTCTGACAACTCTTGAGACTCTTTCGCTCTCAGTCAAAGATATGACAATCACCCGCATACGCTCTCTTTTAGGTACTTTTCTGTTTCGTGGCGAAGAAGTGGATAAAAAAGTCTCTGTTCTCTCGGGTGGTGAAAAGAGTCGTTTGGCGCTGGCTAAAATGATTGCATCGCCTGCAAACTGTATGCTTCTTGATGAGCCGACAAACCATCTGGATATCAGTTCCCAGGAAGTCTTACAGGAGGCCATGGCCCAATATGACGGCTTTATTCTTGTGGTCTCTCACAACCGTTATTTTCTGGACAGCTTCGTCAATAAAGTGGTGGAAGTAAAAGACGGGCAGATTGCAGTGTTTGAAGGCAATATCAGCGATTATCTGTTGAAGATTGAGGCAATGGAGGCAAGCCGGAGCGTCAGTCAAAAACAGAAAACAGCTAACAAAACCTCTAAAACGTCGGAGATACCAAAAGCAAAATCTCAGTTAAGCCGTAAAGAAAAGAGAAAACAGGAAGCAAAAGAGAGACAGGAGCGGAACAAAAAAGTAGGTCCCTGGAAAAGAAAAGCGGAAGAAGCTGAAAAGAAAGTTGAAAAACTCGAAAGTCAAAAAGATGAGCTTGAAGCTCAGATGGCAGACCCTGAACTCTATCAGAATCAGGAAGCATGGCTGGCCACTTCAGCGGACTATGATGAGTGTGTGAGGAGACTCGAAAGATGGTATGATAAGTGGGAATCGGCCCAGGAGAAACTTGAAAGACTGGATAACTGAGATGGCTGCCTCATTATCTCTGTCTTAGTGGCATTAACATAACATCAGGCTCAAACACAAAAAGCCGCTGTCCTTCAGGACAACGGCTTTTTGCTTTTGGTACCTTGAAAATTGCTATTCGTTTCACTTTTGAAGCTGTGAGAAAAAGAAATTGTTCACATAGAATTACTTCTATATCAGCTGCCTCTTCAAGGTTCCCCCCCTCGTAATTAAAACCGGTTTTAAGCTGGAATATGTTGTGTTAACGGACAGTTTTCGCAGCCTTTTTCCGGGAGATCTGTATTGGTATGGATCTTTGTTACAATATCAGCAATAGCACTCTTGGTGTTCGGATACAGGTTTTCCATACCGATTTTATCAAGCAGATTGGTTCTTTCCATCACAGCCATTACCTGTCCTTTAACTCCAGACATCGCAAATCCAAGTTTTGCTGCACGCAGTCGTTCAACAATCATGGCAAGAGCTTCTTCACCGGATGCGTCCATATCATGGATACCTTTGGCATCCAGCAGGATGTAGCGAAGGTCAGGGTGGATGGTTCTGAATTTGGCAACCTGTTCATCCAGGTAGCTTGCATTGGCAAAAAACAGAGCACCATCAAAGCGAACTACGGAGATATGTCTACAGCCTTTGAGCCGGTAATGCTCTGCATTCTTCAGTACTTTGTCTTCGTTTAGCGAGAGTTCCGCCACAACCGGTCGCATGGATTTGTACAGGAACACTCCCATGGAAAGAGCGAATCCGACCATGATACCTTTGTCCAGATGCGGGGCAAAGTAAAGAGTGACCAGAAAGCTGAGTACGGAAATAACACCATCATACCACTGCGCTTTATAGGCATGAATAAAACCTTTGACATTTACCAGCCCGATAACTGCCATCATGATTACTGCAGCAAGCGTTGCCTGCGGGAGATGATAGAGTAAAGGCGTAAAAAACAATAGAGTAATTACAACCACCAGGGATGTGATAACCGAGGAAATACCTGAAACAGCTCCTGCCTGAAGGTTTACTGCAGAACGGGAAAATGATCCTGAAACAGCATAACTGGAACCAATGGAACCAAGGATATTACCCAGTCCCTGCCCGATAAGCTCCTGATTTGCATCAATCTTCTGACCGGTTTTAGCAGCCATGGCTTTGGCAATGGCAATGGCTTCCATGAAACCAAGCAGGGAAATGATAATTGCTGTGGGCAGCAGTTTGAAAAAACTTTTAACCGAGAGCTCAGGGACGGTGAGAGTTGGCAGGCCTTTAGGTACTGTTCCAACAACCGCGCCACCACCCATCAGTGTCAGCTTACTGCTGTCAAGTGCTGAGTTCTTGACCTTTATTCGCCAGGTACCTCCATCTGCATTAACACCGGCAGGAATATTTCCTTTGGGGTAAAAAGTGTAAGCGTCGCCAGCAATTCCCGAAGCAAGCCTCGTTGTAGTTTGAAAACGGGTATATAGGCCATTTGATTTAGCAATATACCGTTTTTAACAT
>DQTH01000047.1 GCA_015662865.1 Desulfocapsa sulfexigens | reverse complement strand
GAAAGTGAAAGGCTTTTCACGTTAATATGTCATTATTTTAATTGGTTGGCTATGTTTTCTATTGTGTTTTGGTCAACCCCGAAACTTGAGTTATACAGTTTTATGCCATGTTTTTTTATGCCCATAAAGTTGCTATTGAAATAGACCTTGCTCTCACCGACAACACTACTCAAAATGAAATCTGGAAAGGAACAGCTTCTAACTATTTTGGTGGCTCCCTCTTTGAAAGATATCCACAATTGAAAGAAGACCCGACTATCGACTGTTTTGGTTATGATTGTCACGCAAAAGGTGTTCATGTCGCAATGAATATTATGTTGTTAGAAGCTTTGGCGGAAGTATGGGACAAAGGTGGCTTAAAAGCTGTCATAGAAAATTTACAGTAACAGTAAAAAATCAGATGTGAACAACGAGCGCCATTCATACTTATAATTTTGTGGCTGGTAACAGTTTTCCTGAAATCGTGTCCTCAATTGCCCCTCTCAAGCAGTTCTGAAGATATGCACTGAAAACTAGCTCACATGAACATTTTCAACACCAGCCACACCAAATTTGCCCCCAAACGCAAAAAAAGCACTTACAGCCGAAGCCATAAGTGCTTAAATTTGATGGTCGGGGCGGTAGGATTCGAACCTACGGCCTCCTGCTCCCAAGGCAGGCGCGCTAACCAGGCTGCGCTACGCCCCGACTCGTAAAGAAAGGAAAAAAAGCCCGATCTTGTAAAGATCGGGCTTGGTATTTTTGGCTCCTCGAGCAAGACTCGAACTTGCGACAAGGTGGTTAACAGCCACCTGCTCTACCAACTGAGCTATCGAGGAATAAAAAAACAACAGGATCAAGCGATAGCAACAACCTGCTGGCGCACGAATATAAACGACCAGCACCACGCTGTCAATATTTTTTTGCCCATCTGCCTTCTGCAAAAAACCATACAGCCTCCGGCTATTAACAGTCTATAACAATAGCGCTCTTTTAGCAAAAAGACTCTTCAAAAAAATATAACCACGACACAACAGGTAAAAACAAAGTGCAGTAGCAGCAAGCAGTAGCAATTGATTGCCGTTCAGGGCAACAATTTTAAAAAAAGTGTGCAAAGGCGTATACATGAGAACAAACTGAAGCACGATGGAAAAACCGGCTGCTGCCCATATCCACCAGTTGGAAAAAAGAGGTACCTGGTAATCTCTGCGAATCACAAAAATCAGGACAACTTCATAGAGGACAACAAAGTTAAAAATAATCGTCTGTCCGAGACGCAATGTTTCAGTATCTGTACTCATCCCACCATGGCTTAAGAAAAGAAGAAGCCCAAGCCCACTCCCTATGAGTCCCAGCACACCGATCAGCAGCAGTTTATCCAGGGGAAGAATACTCACATTTCCGTCTTTTGGCTGTCTGGTCATTATATCAATTCCATACGGGTCCACGCTAAACGCCAGAGCCGGCGCCCCATCTGTAACCATGTTTACCCAGAGAAGAAGAATGGCTGTCAATGGCAGGTTCATCCCAAACAGAACGGCCAGGAAAATAATACATACTTCTCCGAAATTACCAGACAACAAGAGCATAATCGATTTCTGAATATTGTCGTAAATACCACGCCCCTCATGAATGGCATCTACAATATGGCTGAAACTGTCATCAAGCAGGACAATATCAGATGCTTCCTTTGCCACCTCAGTTCCGCTGCCAACTGCTATGCCGACATTAGCCTTTTTGAGGGCAGGAGCATCATTAACGCCATCCCCTGTCATGGCCACTATATTGCCCATTTTCTGAAGAGCAGTGACAATACGCTGTTTGTGCTCAGGAACCACCCTGGCAAAAATATTGATTCCGCTATCCAGAACATTAACAAGATCTGGTTCCTCCATTCCATCAAGCTCAGCGCCTGAGCACACCTCACTCTTTATCCCGATCTCCCTACCAATTGCCCTGGCTGTTGCCTGGTTATCACCGGTTACCATGATGACACGAATACCAGCCTTTGCGGTTGTTTTAATGGCTTGGAGCACATCTTTTCGCGGAGGATCGATCATGGCCTGAAATCCAAGAAAAACCAATCCGCTTTCATCAAAAATATCCGTTTTCTTCATCGGTTTCCAGGCAAAGGCAAGAACCCGCATGGCCTGCTGTGCATATGAATCATTCTGGTTTTCAATGGCAGCCATTGCTTTGTCATCAAGAGGGTAAATCTTTCCCTCTTTGTAATAGCTGTCGCATCTTTCAAGAAGATTACCTGGAGCACCTTTACTGAACACCGCAAACTGATCGCTTTTTGCATCCTTAATCAGGACACTCATCATCTTGCGATCCGAATCAAAAGGAATTTCATCAATGCGCTCTCCAATCACGGAAATACCAACCTTTCCGCCACTGGTTAACAAAGCACCTTCTGTGGGATCACCGATCAGTTCCCAATCGCCATTGGTTTCATATAAATCAGCATTGTTGCATAGAATCCCTGCCTGAAAAAGTATGGCTTCAGGTTGCCCACTCACGTCACCCACTGGTCTGTATCCAGTCCCATGCAGCCCCACTTCTCCGGCCATGGTCCAGCCATAACGAACAGTCATCTGATTCTCAGTAAGTGTTCCTGTTTTATCTGTACAGATCACATCGCAGCTTCCCAAGGTCTCCACTGAAGAAAGCCTGCGCACCAGTGCCTTTTTTTTCAGCAGGCGCTTAACCCCTATACTAAGAGCAATGGTCACGACTGCCGGCAAAGCTGTGGGAACCGCGGCCACTGCCAGGCTGACGGCAATAAAAAGAAAAGAGACAAAGGTTTCCGTTGTGAGGATACCACTGAAAAAAGCCTGAATACTGAGAAGACAGAAAACAACAAAACAGATGCACAGGATCACTCCTTCCAGCCTTTTACCAAACCTGTGCAGGCGTTTCTGAAGAGGAGTCATTTCCTCCCGGGCACTGGAAATAAGAGTGGAGATTTTACCTATCTCGGTCTGCATTCCAGTGCCGACCACCACTGCCTTTCCATTCCCGGTGACCACAGAGGTCGAAGAAAACAGCATATTCTTCTGTTCTCCAATTTGAGAATCCTCTGAGATCACTCGATTATCTTTTTCTGCGGGAACACTTTCACCGGTCAGAGCAGCTTCTTCGACCTTTAAATGCACTGACTCAAGAAGACGGGCATCCGCCGGAATCTTATCACCTGCTGCAAGCACAAAAATATCACCCGGCACCAGATCTGCGGCATCAATTGTCGTTTTTCTTCCCTCACGAAGCACTGTGGCTCGAAGAGCTGATATCTTTTTCAGAGCCTCAAGTGAACGCTGGGCGTTCAGCTCCTGATAAAAACCGATCAGGGCATTGGCCAGAAGAATGGCCAGTATCAGAATGGAATCAACATATTCGCCGATCAGAAGAGAAAAAATAACGGCGGCTAGTAGAATATAAATGATAAAACTTTTGAATTGCTCAAGAAGCAACACAAGAGGGCTGACAACCTTACCTGTTTCCAGCACATTGCGTCCATGCTGCAGGAGACGGGCGCGCACCTCATCAGTGTTCAGTCCATCAGCGTGAGAGTCAAGTTCTGCAAGAACCTCTTCGCCAGTCTGTTTTGAATAATGCACAGACATCACCGACCACCTGGCAAGATCAGCCTATAAAATCTTCCAATTCTCCTATACAAATTTTACGAATTATTTGGCTGGAGGAAAAGATTCCATAATTGCAGTCACTGCTTCATTAATCCCTGTGGTAATTTTTTCAGGATCGCCAGTGCCGCCAATGCGATCTTTACCTGTACCACGCCATATCAACTTGTGTTCGACCGGATCGAGAATGTCGATAACCAGGGTTCCTACTTCATATTCCCGGGTGGTCACCGTTCTCCTTGCACTTGCACCCCAGTACGGGTCCCGTATCAGTGTACCGTATCCGTAGGGACTGTAAAAATGATCAATTGACTCCATCTCCAATTTCTTATCTATGGCGCCAAGCCAGCTCACCCTGAAATCAGCTGACGCAGGAGATGTTTTCACATACCCTCTGGCAGCAAGGGTCCGTTCAACTGCCGCCTGCACACGATCCTTGACAAGGTCATTATTGATCCTAGCATCACTTCCAGGGGCCTTACCACTATCGAGCCAGGCATATGTCTTGAGCTTTGTAAAATCATAGGCTGGATTATAATCTGTACTGACACTCAATGTGGAACAGGCGCCACAAAATATCAACAGAGCCCCGACAAGTCCATAAAGTGATAATCGTTTCATGAATAATCCTTTGTAACTATTCAGCGAATAAATTGAATTTACTCGCATTTTTTCCTTGACAGGGTTTCAGGTGATTTTTCGCAAAACTGACACGGTCTGCGCTGG
>DQTH01000050.1 GCA_015662865.1 Desulfocapsa sulfexigens | reverse complement strand
TAAAATGTAGACAGGAGTGTGCATTTTCATTTTTAAATATCTTCTTGATATTACAGGATATGTTTACTGTTTTTGTGATGGAACTTCAGTTTAAACATAAGAAAGAACCTTTATCTCCGGTTTCCGGCAGTGACTGGTTCTCTTTCCAAAGCAAATGAAAAATTTTACTATGACAAACTCCTATAAAGTTAAAAACTAAGATGAAGAGTTTTCGAAGTCTACACTTATCTACGAATCCATCACATTTGAGCTGAGGCATTTTTGAGTAATCATCCTGATAAAATAAGAAAAAATACTTGGATCCGACTGCTGATCGGCCTGCTTCTGGTTTTTTGTATCAGTCTGGTTTCCACCGGATTTATCCTGAAACGGGGCATTCAGGTTAAGAGCCTTCAGATCGGCAGAACAGTGATTTCTGGTGTCTCTCTGCGCTGGCAGGATAAGCTGAATCTTGAAATAAACAGTATTTCAACTGGCAGCGGTCCAACTGGTGAATTTTCAAAAGATTTCGACCTTGTTGATAAGATAGTCAGGGCAAGTTTCTGGGGAGAGAAGCTCTTTTCCAGGATCATTTTGCGTGAAATTGAAATTGGAGATATGACAGCCTCCGTTCACCTCGACCGGCAATTATCCTACGTTACCCTCAGAAGTGAAGACCTGAATGTTCGCGCAGATCTGGATATTGATGGTGATGCTTTCCTTATCAATGTAACAAAAGCTGTTTCCAATCGTTTTAATTCTCAGCTGTCCGGGCAGATTCGTATTAACGGAAAAAATAAAGAGGCGGACGGATCCATTTCAGCGAATCTTGGTGGCGTGTTGCCTGTGGCCCTTGATTTTACTGCTGATCCGGAGTGGGTAAGCTTTCATGGTCAGGAGTCCGGACAAATCACAAATATCAAACCCTTTGTTGACCTGTTTGGCCTGGATCAAAGCATTCAACGCTGGATTACCGATTATCTGACCGGCAGCCGCTATAATCTGAAGACCTTTTCAGGCAGTTTCCCCTGGGCTGACCCCATGGTGCTTTTGCAAAGTTTTTATGCCGAAGCCAGGGTGGATGACTGCGACTACACCTTTGCAACGGGCCTGGAAGCAATAAAGACGGAGTACGCGGATGTTGTGTTCAGTAAAGGCGTACTTGCCATAACTCCCCACAATTCAACATTTTACGGCCAAGACGGTGGGAAATCGTGGCTCGATATTAATTTCAATGATCCGGATAATATCATTCTCACGGCCCATATTCTGACCAGTGCTGTTGCCAATAAGGATATTCTGAACCTGCTCAGCTACTATGATATCAGCCTGCCTTTCAGGCAGACAAAGGGAAAGACTGCAATAGATTTAACCCTTGCGATCAACCTCAACAGTGAGGAGGTGACAGCCTGGGGAACCTTTGTGATCGATGAGGGAGCCATTGAGTATGAGCAGAAATATTATGATGTGAAGAATGGCAGGATTGCTCTTGAAGACAGCATGATCACCATTGAAAAATTACACATCAGTTTTGAGAAAATGTTTTCTGCTGATATCAGCGGCAAATTTGATGCAGAAAAGAGCATCGGAGATCTTGAAATCCTGCTGCAGAAGTTTGCGGTGAAGATAAAAGATTCATATTTGATTCTTGATGAATCCAAAGCAAAACCAACACTCCGCTTTCAGATTCAACCGGATAAGACGACAGTTTCAGTCAGTGATTCTTTCTGGAAACTGGGTGTGCTTTCGCTGAAACTTGGAGCTTTCAATACCCCGTTTTCTTTTAAGGATATTTCAGGGATACTTCCGCCCACATCTCTCTCTTTGCCGCCAGGTGTGAAGTCAAAAATATCCGGCACGTTTTCCTTAAAGGAACAAAGCCTTGATTTGAATTGTGATCTTCTTCAGTATAACGTACAGGATCTTATTCTTGGGAAGAATAATTGTCCGTTAACTGTCCAATTTGACAAGGAATTGACAATTCGAAGTAAAACGATATCCCAATGGAGCCTGAATCAGATTCCTGTGAGCCTGTATCCGTCAGAGCTCAACTATTCAAACAATATTCTGTCAGTGGTGAGCGGCAGAATGAGTTACGGAAAGTTTTTTGACAGCAATATTTCAGGCCAGTTTGATCAGCTCACAAAACAGGGTACTTTTACCCTGAAGAATCTGCAGATTAAGGATGACTTTTTTGGTCTACTTTTAAGCCCTGATGATACTATGACGGTCAGGATCGATGCCAGAGAGGAGAACCTGGTTATCACGGTTCCTGAGCTTGATTTAGTGATCATTACCGGAGAGAACAAAAACTGGTCAGTGAAGTTTGCTGACCTTGCAGCAATTCATAAGTACTCTCCTTTCATGCAGAAATATATGCTGGATGCAGGTCAGTTGGAAGTAATGTCGGAACAGGGAGGAGAAGCGTATCGGTTTTCTGCTGATATTCCTTTCCATTACCATTTTCTGGTTAAAGATTCCTCTGTCATGGATCAATATCATATCCAGGGAACAGTTACCGGGGAAGGGGCATCTGCAACAATCAATGATGCTATCCAGATACTTTATGGCAAAGAATTGCTCATGACTTCATGGGATATTTCCTACAATATTCCGGCGATTATTCAATTCCTCAAAGATCTCCCGACTCCTGATGCTGCTGAAGAGAAAAAAACCGGCATCACCTGTAAACTCAAGGCCTATAACTCAAGCTTTTATTTTACTGAGGACCGCCGTGCTTTAGCGGATCAGATTGATCTCACCTATGATAACAACAAAATCAATATCCAACTGGAACATGGACCTGGCAGTATCACCATAGATATCGAAGGAAAGAATTTTTCACTGGCAGGGGATAGTCTGAATGATGTTTTTATGGATTCTCTGATTCCCAAATCTGATTTTAATACGGGAAAAATGAGCATGGCTGCCAAAGGGAGTTTTGATGAATTTTCCGCTCTGTTCAAAATCGAGGACACGATTATCAGAGACTTTCTTACCTTAAATAATGTTCTTGCCTTGGTGAATACCATTCCGGCACTTATTACCTTTAGTCTGCCATCATACAATACAACAGGCTTACCTGTGGATTCGATGGTTGCGGGCATGAAGGTCAAAGATGGATTGGCAACTTTTGACTCGTTAAGCCTGGAATCTCCTGAAATCAGTATATTAGGTGATGGCTGGATTGACTTTTCCCAGGAACGGATTGAAATGGATCTGAACCTGATTACCCGGGCAAAAAAGAATATTAATAAAATCCCACTGGTGGGCTATATTCTTTCCGGCAAAGAAAAGCGCCCCTCTATTACTGTTACCGTTTCAGGAGATCTGTTTGAGCCGGAGGTTAAGCATTCCATTTTTAAGGAAGTGGCCACCCAGCCCTTTTCCATGGTCTATCGTACCCTGGCTTTACCGGGGCGCCTGGTTTCTCATATGTTTAAGGGTAATGGAGACAAACAGAAAGTGGACAGTAATTCCAATGGTGAACAGTTACCTGAACGTTTACCTGATGAAGAGTATTCGGACTGACTGTTTTTCTTTTGCGAATGTTTTCCCATCCCCTTCCTCCCTTATTGCCTGGCGAAAACGCTGAATCCAGCGACTTCACTACGTCCTCAATTATCACATTCTGACGAAATGGTTGTAAGCTTCACTTCGCTGGTCTGCAGTATGGGTAATGACGCATTATAAAATCACGAGAAAACAGGTAGCAATCGGTTTTTTCCCATGATCTGTCCATGAAATCCGCTTTATCAAGTTAATACCATCTGCAACATACAGTTTCATAAAAGGTGGAAAAATGAAAAGAATTGCATTGTCCTTCCCTTTTGCTGATATCTGCATAATTCTCTTACTGGCTGCATTCTCGGTAGATCACTATCCAACAGGTAATCATCCACGGTGATGGAGGTTACGGCGACCCGCCAAAAAACTCAAACAGTGATTTTGTCCGTAAATCCCTGGGAGGTGTCTACCCCACTGGTTATTCCTATTTTTCCGGCAGTGACTCCGTTGGTATCAGTGGCTACTGGATGACGTTCTCCACAGCCAGCAACTATGATGTTGCAGCTGAACACCCTAAACTTGAGCCGTTCTGGTTAAACCCCATTCGATCAATGATCCATCTCACCGAACCATCACAGCAAAAAATATTTCATACGGGAGACTGGCAGGATCCAAATACATTGTCTGCTCAGTTATGGGGTTATACCAGGTAGTCGCTTTTGCCACTTTTTTTCCGATCAGGCCGGATATTCCGACATTGCGGCAAGGGGACGAGGCTCCGCGGCAGGGGCAACAGGAAATCTCCGTTTTCCACTTGACTTTACTTATCATAGATGTCCCAGAGAATTTGAGGCATTGCTTGTTTTTAATTCTCCAGCGACTGAATCCGGTTGAAGCACAGAGAGATGCCATAGCTGTTGCGATTATGGTCGAATCAATAAAAAAAGGCAGGATTTCCAAGTGGAAATCCTGCCTTTTTACATTCGTTCTACAGACTGTAGAATATCAGCAGCCGCCGATACCTCATCCCCCGCTTTTCTGAATAGGAGCAGGAGCACCTTCTTTGTTAAGCGGACTTCCGATTGATGCCCGTGATACTTTGATTCGTACCTTGTCTGCAATTTCAAGTGTCACAACACTGTCAGTCAGGCCGGTGATGGTTCCGTGAATCCCGCCTGTGGTAACAACTTTGTTACCGATTTTCAGATCACTTAGAAACTGTCGTTGTAGTTTGGCCTGTTTCTGCTGGGGTCTGATGAGCATGAAGTAAAAAACTGCAAAGATGAGAATAAGGGGAATGAATGAAGCTATACCCCCTGCTGCTCCGCCTCCAGCGCCTGGTGCTGCAGCATATGCGACTCCGGTCATGATAAATCCTCCGATAAATGGAAAAAATAATTTTTTGTTTTTGTTTTTGTTGAATTTTGAGTTTCCAGCCCTTTAGTAGTAATCACTCTCTCTCGAGCCTGCCATAAAAATCGTTACGAAAAGCGGTAAAGTTGTCATTTTCAATGGCTTTACGTATCCTGGCCATGAGGTGAAGATAGTAGTGCAGGTTGTGGATGGTATTTAAATGATAGCTGAGTATCTCCCTGCTTTGGAAGAGATGGCGCAGGTAGGCCCTTGAATAATTTCGGCATGTATAGCAGTCACAGTTGGGATCAAGCGGCTCCTTGTCTTCACGGTATCTTGCGTTTTTAATCACTACTTTGCCCTTTGAGGTGAACATTGTTCCATTTCGGGCATTACGGGTGGGCATTACACAGTCAAACATGTCAACTCCGCGATACACTCCTTCAACCAGATCTTCCGGGGTTCCCACCCCCATGAGATAACGGGAAAAATCTTCGGGCAGGTGAGGAATGGTTGCTTCTGTCATGTCCTGCATCATGGATTTATCTTCCCCGACACTCAAACCGCCGATTGCATAACCGTCAAAACCGATATCAATAAGGGCTTCGGCATGTGCCTGTCTGAGGTCCGGATGCATTCCACCCTGAACAATACCGAAGAGCAGTTGTCCGGTTTCACTCTGAGCTTCACGGCAGCGTTTTGCCCAGCGACTGGTGAGATCCGTTGATTTTACAGTCTCTTCCCTGGTTGCCGGGTAGGGGATGCAGGTGTCCAGGCACATCATGATATCTGAACCAAGGGCTTCCTGAACATGTACGGCATCTTCAGGACTTAAGAACAGTTTTGAACCATCGAGGTGGGAACGGAAAGCCGCGCCTTCTTCAGTGATTTTGGCAAGTTCCTTGAGGCTGAAAATCTGGAATCCGCCGGAATCGGTGAGGATGGGGCGATCCCAGTTCATGAAATTATGAAGACCCCCGAAACTACGGATCAATTCATGACCCGGACGGATGAAGAGATGATAGGTGTTGCCGAGAATAATCTGGGCGCCCATCTCTTTTAAATTTCCCGGAGTTACTGATTTGACTGTGGCCTGGGTTCCAACCGGCATGAAAATCGGAGTCTGGAAGGTTCCATGCAGGGTTTTGACTTCTCCCCGGCGAGCTGCGCAATCTGTCGATTTGGAATGAAGCGTGAATGGTGATTTTTTGTTTTTTATCATCTGATTATGAATTATTTATACATAAATTATTAATGGCTTTCTTTTTGGCGATAATATCCTGAAGAAGCATAAATTGCACCAGAGCTTTTTGTAAAGTTTCTTCAGGAGTTTTGCATTTGAAGTAGATACCGCCCTGCAGATAATCTGTGAAAAAGCGCAGGCCCAGTTCAAAAGCTATGGCTTTTACTCCATCATAAATGAGTTCTCTATCCACATGTGTGAGCAGTGTGCCTGCCTCTTGGAAATATCCACGCAAGGTCATTTCACAAAAATTCAAATCAAAAGAGACCTTACCGGGATCACTTTCTTCCCCTGCAATATTGCAGACAGAACGCAGGCAGTCGCCAATGTCGTGCTGAAGAATTCCGGGTCCCACTGTGTCGAGATCAATGAGACTGATGGCAAGAGCACTCTGCTTATCAAAGAGGACATTGGCAATTTTAGGATCTCCGTGGGTTATTTTTTGTCGGATTATTCCTTTTGTAATCGCCTTTTCCAGCGCAAGAGCATTCTTTTGTTCTTTCCTGATTGTGGTCAGGCAAAATTGAATCTCAGGAGAATTTGTATCAAGGTTTTTCTTATCTGTCTTTTCATACAAAGTGAGGTAATTGCAGAGATTGTGAAATCCGGGAAGCGCAGTCTGCATTTTTTTTACATCGAGTTTCACAAGTCTTTTGTGAAAATGACCAAGGGCCCAGCCGGTCTGTTCAGCTTGAAGCGCTGTTTGGGCACTGGAAACACTGATACTGTCTTTAATGTATGAAAGCGCACGCCACAATGATCCCCTGTTATCCTGGATCGACAGTGAGCCGTCAAGTGCAGGGATCAGTACTGCTTCCTGCCACTGCTCTGCATCCGGATCCGGTCGGGAGAGCAGGTAACTGCTCAGAATTTGAAGATTATTAATGAGGATCTGCGGATTTGGAAAAACCTGATCGTTAATTCGCTGCAGAACAACAGGCTTGTCATCTGTGTGAACCAGAAAGGTATCATTGATATTTCCCTGACCCAGACTGGTTACCTCCACAAGCGAAGAGGGAGAAAAAAAGCGGCTAAGAACTTCCTTGGGCGGGCTGAGAAATGTTGTCATGTGGCAAGGCTAGCCTCCACAGCCTGTCTGTAGTGTGAGCTTTTTCTGAGAAATGGGCGTTCTATCAGGTGATAAGAGGCTGCTGCTGTTACAAGAATAGTGAGAATGAGGAAAATAAATGTGAGCCAGGGATGTCCTGCAAAAAGATTATATGCAGTGAAAAGTTGAATGATAGGAAAATGATAAATGTAAACCCCGTAGGAGATATCACCATATTTCCCCCAGTTGCCAAGATACGGGAAAGAGACAGCAAAAGAAATGGCGGCAATGGCCAGGGCCAGAGGATAAAGGGGTGGTGCCAAACTAAACCCTTTTACAGCAAGGAAGAGCAAGGAAGGCAAGAAAATCTTCCAGAAATGTTTGCGGAAAAACGGGAAGTAGAGATAGATTCCTCCACCGCCAAGAAAATAGGCAAGCTGGCCGGGAAGCTGTTTTTCAAATTTCAGGTAGATATCCAGTCCACTTTTGTTATGCAGATGGAGAAGAAACAGGGAATAGCCAATGGATGCAGCATAAAGCAGGAAAAGTACGAACCATTTTTTCTGGTAATTAAATAATATAAAGATCAGTGGAACAGAGAGGTAAAACATAACCTCAACTTTAATGGTCCAGAGGGGTGGATTGATTATATGCAGAGGATTTGCGGTAAATACTCCCGATAGATCCGGCTGCAGGAAATTTAAGAAAGCGAGGTTGGAAAAGAGGTATTTGAACCATTCCCCGGAGAAAAGAAGTTGCTCTGTCGGCTGCAAGAGGATTGGCAGGAGGATTGCTGCCAGCAGGATTACAGTCACATATGCCGGATAAATACGCCGCAGACGTTTGTTGAAATAGGAAAAAATGGAGGAAGAGTGCTTATAACTTCTGAAAATAAGAAAGCCGGAGACCACAAAAAAACAGTCCACTGCAACACCGGAATAAAAAACCCGTGCCAGCGGAAAAAAGGCGGGAACACCGCTTACCTCGCCAAGATGGGCCAGGCAGACACTAAAGGCCAGCACAAGACGGAGAAGATCAAAGTTATTTTTATGAGGAATATCCGGCACAGAGTTTCATCCGATAAAGCATTAGTCGTATGGAAAAAGATTCACAATTGCGGCCTGTTGTTATTTGGATGGAGACTATACCCCATTTGGGAATATTTTGCCTTCTGATCGATTGTTTAATCTGTCAGAAATTGACACACAATAATGAAGGAAAAATTCGTTGTAATATTTAACAGGATTGCTGATATGCAGACTGCAGGGAGTGAGTTTGATTTTCCTTAAATTTGTTAAAACAGCGCAGGAGTAGTATGTTGAGCAATCCTATCAGGATAAAGATGATTGCTGAATAGCTGTACAAATCAGTTGAACAAAGAAAAAATATGAGCTTTTTGGCTCCCAGGTTGTTGCGGGTAGAGCTCGAATATCGGATAGGAGTGAGCCTGCAGGATAAAAACGGTGAGCGTCTTTCTGGTTCCTGTGCCGGCGTTATGATCAGTATTTCACAGGGTGGAGCCTGCCTGATATTTTCCCGGATGCTGCCTGGGGGCAGGCATCTCTTTTTCTCCACTTTAAATAATGAGCGTTACCACCTCCTTCTTCTTGTGGAAAACCCCAAATAATAAGAGGAAAATTTCGTGATCTCCGCACGTTCTGGGTGGATGGATTCCTGCCACTACCACGGGAAGGCTGCATTTAAAAGAGGATTACGTTTTCACGACAGGCAGAAGAAACTCTTTGATCTTTTCAAGGACCTGGAGGCTGGCCAACTCATGCCTGGCTGAAATTATCCTTATTTTCAGTTTGGTAATTGTTGAGCCAGATCGTACAGTCAGTACCGTTTAGTGGTTTACTGAAGTAGTAGCCCTGAATAATATCACAGCCAAGTGTTCTCAGGTGGGCAACTGTTTCTTTTTCTTCAGCTCCTTCAGCAACAACTTTGAGGTCCATATTGTGGGCAAGGTCAATGGTTGAGCGGACAATTACTTCATCGTTTTCATTGTTCAGCATGTCCTGGACAAAGGACTTGTCAATTTTCAATTCAGAGGCGGGCAGTTTTTTCAGGTAGGCCAGCGAAGAATAGCCTGTGCCAAAGTCATCAATGGATATTTTGATTCCCATGTCAGCCAGTCTGGTGAGGATTTCCAGAGCCCGATCCGGATCCTTGATAATGGAACCCTCAGTGATCTCAAAAGTAATATAGTTGGCCACTAGTGTCCGGTTAAACAAAACTTAATATTGCATAACCTATTGTTTTGTAAGAGTTAAGCAACAAAAATGATTATAATCGACTTGAAAATCTATCCCTTTCTGTGTCAATTCTCCGGTAAAACCCTGGAGGGGAGCACACATG
>DQTH01000106.1 GCA_015662865.1 Desulfocapsa sulfexigens | reverse complement strand
GGCCCCACCACAAAACTGCCCATTCTTGGCCACATTTCGCCACAGGATCTTACAGCAACTGTCACCGAGCAGATGGAGAGCCTGCTCGAAGCTGGTGTTGATGCCTTAATCGTGGAAACCTCTCAGGATCTTCTCCAGATTAAAACAGTGCTCATCGCCTGCTTTGAACTCCTTGATAAACTGAGCATAGACATTCCGGTTCTGGCCTCTGTCACCTTTGAACAACAGGGAACCATGCTGGTGGGTACAGATATTGCTGCTGTGTGCGCGACTTTTGCCCCCTTTCCTGTCTTTTCCCTTGGCCTGAATTGCGCAACAGGCCCGACAGACATGGAGCCGCACATAGATTATCTCTGCAAACACTGGAAAAAAAGGGTCTCATGCATTCCAAACCAGGGAATGCCCGAAGTGGTGGATGGCAAAACCCATTATCCAATGACACCCGAAGAATACGGGCACCACATGCATAATTTTGTGACAAAAAAAGGAGTCTCCATTGTTGGCGGCTGTTGTGGGACCTCACCTGATCACATAAGAGGATTGGTCAAGGCACTGGAATCAGCAGTTCCTGCAAATCGCAGTGAGGTGGTGGGATGAGCAAAATCATAAATAACAGTGATCTTGTCCAGGTCGCCAGCCTTTACCAGGCAGTGGATATTATCCAGCAGCCGGCCCCTCTGATCATTGGAGAACGTTCCAACCCCACTGGTTCAAAAAAGTTCCGTGAACTGCTCATTGCAGATGATTATGAAGGCTGTCTGCAGGTAGGAATTGATCAGGAAAAACTTGGCGCCCATGTGGTTGATCTCAGTGCTGCCTGGGCAGGACGTGATGAAGAAAAAGATCTCGTCACCCTTGTGCAGATGTATGGCCGCACCTTGAAAGCTCCCCTGATGATCGATTCCACCTCCCCTGCCGTCATTGAAAAAGGCCTTGCTGCGTACCCCGGCAGAGCCATTGTCAACTCCATTAATCTGGAAGATGGTGGAGAAAATCTTGATAAGGTGTGCCGCTCTGTCAAAAAATATGGTGCCTGTGTAACAGCACTCACCATTGATGAACAGGGAATGGCAATGGATTGCGATTCCAAGTTTAAGGTGGCAAAACGCATCTATGATCTTGTGACAGATAAACATGGCATAAGCGCAGATTCTCTTTTCTTTGATCCGCTCACCTTCACCGTTGGTTCCGGTGACGAAAAGCTGCGTGATGCAGCTGTCCAGACCCTTGAGGCAATTAAAAAAATCAAGGCAGAACTTCCCGGTTGCCACACAGTACTCGGGCTCTCCAATATCTCTTTTGGCCTGCCGGTTCCTGCCAGAAAAGTATTAAACGCAGTATTTCTCCACGAAGCAGTTGCAGCAGGACTGGACGCAGTGATCATTGATCCCACCAACTGTATTTCGCTCGAATCCATTGACAAAGACGCATGCGCCCTTGCCCTTGATCTTCTCTACGATAAAACAGAGACAAATGATCAGCCGCTCATGGCCTATATCAAATATTTTGAAGATCATGATATCCAGGATGACTCAAAAGAAAAGACAGACGCAACACCAGAGGAAATGATTCGCGAGCGTATCATGCAGGGCAACCAGCAGGATCTTCCGGACATTCTGCGTATGCTTCTTGATCGCTATACCGCGCTGGAAATCATTAACCAGCACCTTGTTGCTGCCATGCGGGAAGTGGGTGTGCTTTTTGGCAGCGGTGAAATGCTGCTGCCTTTTGTCCTGCAATCCGCTGAAGTAATGCGCAGATCCGTGGATTTTCTCGAACCCTTCATGGATAAAAGCGACAGCTCCGATGCTTCCTGCGTGTTGCTGGCAACCGTACAGGGAGATGTACACGATATTGGCAAAAACCTGGTCAATATCATACTCAGCAATAACGGGTATCGGGTCATTGACATCGGCATCAAGGTCTCTGCTGAAACCATCATAGAAACAGTAAAGAAAAATCCTGAGATTGATATTATCTGCCTCAGCGGACTGCTGGTGAAATCCGCCATGATCATGCAGGAAAGCATGAAAAAATATAAAGCCGCAGGCCTGCAAAGGCCTATTCTGCTTGGCGGCGCAGCACTTACCCGCAAATTTGTGGCCTGCGACTGCGCACCGGAATACGACGCCCCTGTTGTCTATTGCCGTGACGCTTTTTCAGGACTCAAAGCCATTCAGGATTTTGAGAAAGGCAACCTGCAGTCAACCAGCTGGCAGGAAAGAGAACGGAACGTATCACCAGGTAAAAGCAAAGTCAAAACAGACATTGAAACACTTAAATCCATACCGAAACCGCCATTTATCGGAATTAAAACCTTAGATGCTGATCCTGCCGAATTCCTGCCGCTCATGAACCAGCAGATACTCTTTCGCGGTCGCTGGGGCTATAAACGTGGCAAACTTGATGAAGCCGGCTACAAAAAGCTGCTGGACACCACCGTCATTCCGGAATTCACCGCCCTGCAAAAAAAAGTGGCATCCGAAAACCTGCTGGAACCTAAAATCCGCTATGGCTGGTTCCAATGCAAACGAGATGAAGAAAGCCTGATCATTGAGCATAAAAACAAAGAATACAGCTTTCCCCTGCCACGACAGAAACGTGAACCTAATAAGTCCCTTGTGGATTTCTTCCGAACAGAAGAACAGGGAAAGGACCTGATCGGTTTTTTTGTGGTAACACTTGGTGAAAAAATCGGCAAGATCTGCCAGGAATTATACGGACAGGACAAATACCACGAATACCTGCTCCTGCACGGCTTTGGCGTGGAATCGGCAGAATCTCTTGCCGAATATACCCACAACCTCATGCGTGAAGAATTAAAAATTGCAGCTTCCGGCCAGCGCTACAGTTTCGGATATTCAGCCTGCCCGGAACTTGATCTGCAAAAACCACTGTTTTCCCTTCTTCAGGCAGAAGAAATTGGGGTACAACTCAGTTCTTCCATGGAAATGGTTCCGGAACTAAGTGTTTCCGCAATGGTGGTTCACCATCCACAGGCCCATTATTTTGCCGTGTAAATCGCAAATATTCCATAAAACCAGTCGGCCAGTATACATATGAGCACAGGGTGTCTTCCCCAAACACCCTGCATGCCATTCTGCCATGCCGATACTCATTTCAGGACATATAAGTTTTTCCAACTAAGTCAGCGACCATAACCGAGTCAGGAAAACTGAACCGGTTTTTCTAATATCACCCTCCCGCCACATCAACTGATTCATTAAAAGTCAAAGTATGTGCTGCATACATTGATATCTTTTTTCACATTGATAGAAAGCTATTTGATTCTTTGACCTATCAGTGAGACCTGTGAGATTTCAGCCTGCCTGGCGAATTACATAAATACAGAACAATAAAAACAACTTATTATAAGTACTATCGATAATAATGGAGATTTATATCCGGTTGGTGGCCCAATCTAATAGAAATGCATGAAAAACTACAATAACTACTAATAACCTTGCAACTTCAGCCAGCAATTCCCGGGCAGGCCGAAAACGCAGCGATAGTGTAATTTATAAAAATAGTCTTCGTAAACTTTTACAAATAT
>DQTH01000303.1 GCA_015662865.1 Desulfocapsa sulfexigens | reverse complement strand
TTCTGTTGTGGTTTGGGTTGTCTTGATTGCTGATTCTGAGGTTGTGGCCTGGCATTTGCGGAAGGAGGACGATTACCGGAAAAGTAAACATCTCTCAGCAATCCCTTGTAGGCATCACTGCCTATGGAAAGCAAAGACAGGCATTTTTGCAAAGCATCCGTGATTGATCCTTTCATGGCATCACCCACATTTTTTTTGACGATTTGCATCTGTCCAGATTGCGATCCTTTGCAAAACCACTCTTCTCCTGTACGGAGGAACAGTTTTACTTCGGCTACAACCTGGGTCTCGTAAATTTCTTTACTCACTACCTCATATCGCCAGTTTTCTGGTAACAAAATGCTATTAACAGCATCAAAAACGTATTGTGCTTTGTAGCCATAGCGGATCTGACCAATAACCTGACCATTTTTTATCATTTTGATTTCCTGCACAGCTTCACGACCAAAGGATCTGAGCTTTGCATTGATATCATCGACAACTTCTTTAAGATTTCTTGTTTCGTTTGTAGCTTCCGACATTGTTGTTTCCTCCTGTTAGGGAGCGAAACAACAATATTCCCCAGCGGGGAGTATGAGTTTCACTCCCGATTGATGGGGTTTGGTTACTGTATTTATAATAAAGAAAATGTCCTGTTACGCACTAAAGCGCTATTGTAGCGTAAAAACAATACGACATACAATAAGGGCAATTCTCTTGGGGAAAAATAATAAGGTGGCAAAACTCGTAATAGAATTTTGCAAGGGTGGTTACATTCTATGCTACTGAAAAAAGAAGTTCGCCACTGCGATTAAACGGTTTTCAGAAACAAAAATATAACAGTGTAATGGGGGTTCCAAGAATCATCCGCGTACTACTTTTGTAATGAAAAACAAAGGCATCCGGAGTTCAGCTAGTTCCCTGCAAGAGGGATTACTTATATAAAATAAGTGGAATATTACCTATAAAATTATATTTTTTTTAAAAAAAATCAAGAAAAACTTTCACCCACCGGAAAAGAGTAAGTAGAGGGGGGATAATTTTTATGCAGAATTTTAACACCGATTACCAGGACATTATCAGCTCTTTTGTGAATAAACATGGCTTGAGTCGGGGACAGGTTGTAGCGGAGATTGAAAAAACCTTTTCTTCCATGCTGTCACAATGGCATAAGCAGAATGTTGTTGCCATGTTCAGTGACAATCAGCTTGCAGCCATTGGGTATCACCATAACTCTGCGGAAATGATTCAGGTACCCATAGAACTCTCCACCATGAGAGGCTGGAACACGATAAAACGTATCCTTGACAAAAATTTAAGTAAGGCAGCCTGTCTTGAAAGCGTAAAAAGATACAAGCAAAAAGAACATTGTACCTATTGGGGAGAGATAATCAAAAAAGACAACAAAAGTAATTTTGTTGTTGAGATAGAAATTGAACTAGGGGATGTGGTTTACGCAACCTGTCTCTCTAATCATCTTGGAGTACATGAGCGTGATATTGTAACCACTGGTCAAAAACGAGCTTTTCACATCAGAAAGATTGATCCTGTTATAAAAAATAATATACCACGGGCGAAGATCCTGGTTGATCGAGTTTCAAAATACCTGGTTGAAGGGCTGCTTCGGTCAAAGTTAGACAGCACCTTTAACATTCGCTGCACTAAACGATATGTGGGGCAGAAAAGCTTCGTTGAATCAAGTGCTTTTATTCCTAAAACTGTAATCCTGGACGTATCCCATGAACTGAATGAACACATCCAGGTACAAGTCAAAAAGAAAAAGAAATGATCTTTTCAAAGCGTAAAAAAGAACGGGATAAGTATTGGACGCATGTTGGCCGTGGGGTTCATTTGGATAATCCGGAAACCATCATGGGACTCGGTTTTCCTGACAGTTATCGTAAGGGCCATTTCTGGTGTTTCGGTACGACTAGAGTCGGGGAAACCAGAACCATGGAAAACATAATAGAACAGGATACTCGCAAGGGATATTCTGTTGTGGCTATAGATCCAAAGGGCGATATTGATCTTTTTTCAAAAATTGTCCAGATCGCCTTTGAAACAGGACGGCAAGAAGATTTGATGCTGATCACTCCTGTCTTTCCTGAATACAGCGCAATACTTGATCCACTTTCATCGTATTACATGATTGAAGAACTGGTGGCTCATATTACAGCTGGTGTTGCTGTGGGCCGTGATCCATTCTTTTTTGGAATAGCGTATGAGGTAAGCCTGGTTGTGGTACAGGCGTTGATCATGTTGGCAAAGGATTCAGGAACTAAACCATTTTTCAATTTGAATGATATTAAAAACCATATAAGCCACGACGATCTTGAGAAACTGAAGTCTAAGCTTGAGTATATAGATACTCCGGAAGCTCAACAGTTAACCATGGACATGACAAAAATACTGGCTACTCCAGCTGATTATTATTCCAAGGTGGCAAGTTCCCTGCGGGTTGCGTTGACAGAGTTGACTTCTGGCAATGTGGGAAGGATCATCGGTAATGCTGATGAAAATCGTTTTGTAGACAGACTCGAACAGGAAAAAGGTGTCATTTTAGTCGTGCAGCTTGGTTCTCTTTTAACAAAGAGGGCAGCTTATACTGCCGGCAAGGTCATTATCTCCATGATTCAGGCTTTTGTAGGGCGTAGATACTCCAGCGGAAAAACAGTTAAACCTGTTTTAACACTGCATATAGACGAAGCTCAGTCAGTGCTCTACCACGGCATTGAGGATCTGTTCGCTAAAGCTGGCGGGGCCGGTGTGTACATCCATGGCTACTGCCAATCCATCAGCCAGTTACATGCTGAAATAGGCATGGATAGAGCCAACACCATTCTTGACAACTGTAATACAAAAATATTCATGCGGGTACCGGATTCAAAAACAGCTCAGTATGTCTCCACCCACCTGGGAGAGAAGAGATCATACAGTCCGATCATTTCTCTCGGTGGCGGCCTGTCCATTCGGGAAACAGAAGATGTGCGGATTAATCATACTGAAATTTTGAACATGGATCCACGACAATTCTTTTTAACAACATATTCCGGAATGTTTCGGGGCATAACAACAGAAGTTACTGATACAGCCGTTAAAGTTGTTTTTCCGGAAGTAGGGATGCAGGTCAGATAGATGGATATTGTCA
Organism: Desulfocapsa sulfexigens; assembly: GCA_015662865.1. Taxonomy (GTDB): domain Bacteria; phylum Desulfobacterota; class Desulfobulbia; order Desulfobulbales; family Desulfocapsaceae; genus Desulfocapsa; species Desulfocapsa sulfexigens_B. The sequence continues at coordinate 1,323 of DQTH01000303.1, read as the reverse complement.
ATTCAATACTTGTTGGTGGCACGGTTTTCCTGGGCGGTGTTGTTCTTATTGCATTACGCCCGAGTCGTCAGCGAGAACAACAACCGCAACAGCCCCAAAAGCCAACGCCAGATATTCCTGTTTCCATAACTCTTGAGAAATTATCCGCACTGTGGGCACAGGGGCAGCAGACAGGGGAGGTGAAGATTGAAGATCTGGCTCCAATTTGGAGAGAAAATGTAGAACCTGTTGCTCCCGAAAAAAAGATATACAACTTTCAAAACAGGAAAATAGCCGATTTTTTTTATACCAATATTGACAAGGCACCATGGTTTCGCAAAGCTCCCCTGCAAAAGGACGTCTGTTTTCAGATTTTATCCCTGTTGGAGATTGAGGGGCAATGTCCATCTGTTGTCAATGCGGCTGATGATGTGGAAGCCTCCTGGGATTCAACTACCTATGATTTGCTTGGGAAAACATCCTTATTGGATCATTCTCTTAATGTGGCCATGGAAGCCATCAAGATCTTGATAAAAGAGGATGCTACCCATGTGATCCCGGATACCCTGGTTGCAGCTCTTGGACATGATCTTGGTAAATTACCTTCAGTCAAAGGGCATCTTTACAGCTTGGGCGAACATCCTTTGGCAGCTGGTCGTGTGCTGGTTGGGATTCCCGAATTCAAACAGCTTAAACGAAAAGATGAAATTTCCAGGGCAGTAAAGCTGCATCATAAAAAACCGGAAGGACTATTGGGCGGGACTTTAAAAAAAGCTGATCAGCTTGCAAGACAAAAGGAGATGGAACAGGCAGTTGAGCAAATTGCAGAATCAAATCCATCACCGGAACATAGCCCGAAACATAGCAATGATGATAGTAAAAAACACATAGAGAAAGATATAGAGAAAGATAGTGAAAATGATATACAAAAAGATGAACAAGTAGACAATGAAAACACAGTTGTTCAGCCTGAGCCTTCCTCTCCTCCTTCCTCAGCAGCACAAAACTACTCCTCTCCCCAGGGATCTGCTGCTTCCTGGAAGGCTCAGGCTGACATTTACGGAGAAGATGAGGTTGTTGAAAAGAAAAAGTCTATTACTCCCAACCGAATTAATATTTCAGCTTGGTTCGATGCCAAAGGTTTTCTGGATGCACTGAAGCCTTATATCAACCGGATTACCGGTAGGCGGTTCATGGCCTTTTCCATGTCTGACGGATACGTCTATTTTCAGGCAAAAGTTATTGAAGAAGTTGCCAGAAAACAAGCTGAACAGGCAGGATCTATGGATATTGCAACCATGGCAGCAGATGATCCGACAATGCGCCAAGTGTTATTTACTGTCG
>DQTH01000030.1 GCA_015662865.1 Desulfocapsa sulfexigens | reverse complement strand
TTTCATTTTGCAGTACACCCTATGCACACGTTTGTGGTTCCAGGCATGTCCCTCCCGTTTAAGAAGAACGAATAGTTTTGGAAAACCATATCTTGGATATTTTTCCACCAGACGACTAAGGGCTTCAATCACCGGGTTATCACGATCATGGTCGGGCTGGTACGTGTATACACTCCGGCTGATTCCAAGCAAGCGGCAACAGGCGCGAAGACTCAGGCTATATACTGATTTGGCATAATCCACTAGCTCGCGTTTCTCTGCTGCCTTTAAAGCTTTTTTTCAACAATATCCTTGAGGGCTTCATGCTCTAGACTAAGGTTGGCAAACATTTGTTTCAGTTTGCGATTCTCTGCCAGGAGTTTATAGAATCCGCCACATTATTTCACCAGAATGGCGGTATTCCAACAAGATAAACCTATAATTTTTGTAAGACCCCACCGGCTATTTTCCAGCCAAATACCCGCATAATATCGGCCTGCTCTTCGCTTGGCTCTTCCAACATACGCACAGCTTTTCTTTTCCCCGGTAACCACATCAAGCAGGAATGCAAAGTGCTCATGTGGCGCATGGCTGCCTTGGCTGTCATTGCAACTCCTGCCCTCCTAAGCCTCAGTTCGATTATGCGTAAAAGGGATATAGCAGCTATACAGGTAAAAATATGGCATCTGATTTTGCTGTCCGTCCAATGCCGTATCGGTCTGAGCGCCACCTGCTGTTCGTCTTTTGTCAACCGAAAGCCCTCCTCTACTGTCCACCGGTCAAGGCTTGCCTGGACGATCTCGTCAGTTGTCCAATCGGTTATGTTGGTGATGAGAATATTCTTGCCGAACCGGTCAATATGCCGCCCAATCCTGTAATGATTCTTTCGGAAATTCATCCTGAGCCGGTTATTACTTGAATATAATTCTACTTTGTAGAGATCCGAGGGAATATGCAGCTCCGAGCAATTTTCCTTGTATCGTTTGAGCACAACAGATTGTTTGCGCCAGTACGGGGCCTGATTGTTGACTTTGGATTGAAATTCAAACAGGATGCCTTGCAGGCGAAGCATCTTTTTTTCAAATGCATAACGCTGTTTTGTAGCAGTCAAAGGGTTGTATGTAACGACGACTGTGCGCTCCCGCCCCCAGTACTGTCCCCGCGTCCGCCATGCCAGCAGGCGATCATCCTCTTTTCCTTCCCGGGTAAGTTTTCTGTTTTTCACTGTATCAACAACAGTAAAATTATCAAGGTCAACATGGACGAGATGTTCCGCAAAATATGGCGAGTAAGTGGTTATAAAATTAATGTCTTCTTTGCCATCAATGGCGGTAATATTGTCTTCACTGTTCATCCCCTTATCAAAGACGACAGTCAAGACACCTTTTACTCCCGCAGAGTCATGCATGATGCTGAACATATCTCCCATAATCTGGAGAAAAATTTTTGAGTCGTGTCGATTGCCCTCATACTCCGTGTAATATAGCGGTATTCGTTTATCCCGACTGACAAGGAGAGCAACTCCCACTTGGCGTAACCAGTTGCGTCCCTCTTTGTTTTTTCCCCGTTGCGCCAATGCAGACTCTGTATCCGTCGCCATGTATGTATAATAATTGGTTGTATCGAACATGTAACAGTCTGAAGACGATGGCTCAAGCTCAGAGGTGTACCGCAGAAAAGATTTTGCTATCCGTTGCAGTTGCTGTTCTTCGACCTGATTCCATTTCAGCCAGAACATCTGTGAATTAAGTTCTGCAGCTTTGACGGGGCGTATCTGCTGGATTGCTGTGGGCTTGTACCATTCTGGCATTGCACGTTTTGAACATGCCTGAATCATGCGGTTATAGACAGCATAAAGGAAGTACTCTCCCACAGAAGGTGCATCATCTCTATCCTGAGGGACAATCCCGTCCACGATACCGGCAAGATCTACTTCCTTTTCAACGAGATTTGCAAGCCAGAGTGCGCCAAAGGCTTGGGTCTGGATTTTCCTGGGCACACTTTTACCGCCCTTGGCCATTTCGATAATACGTTCAGGGGAACCCAGATATACCTGGTTAATGACTTTGGGCTTGCCGTCAACCCGGGCGATCTCCCGCACGTAGTAATAGGATCTTCCTTTTTTTATCTTTTTGTGTATGTGAGCCATGCACAGAGCATAGCAGTAGGGTCTTACATACGCAAGAAAAAAGTAAACAACGTACTGATTTTTTGCGTTTTTTGTCTTGAGTTTTAAAGGGCGGGGTAGGGTCTTACGAGATTTGCGAGGCTAATTACTTGAAATTTAATGAATGAAATATTCTCAATAAACTGTGAAATCCTATAAACTCCTGTCTCATTATCTGTGATGTTGCTTTTGATAATGGAGTTTCTGCTGCCGGTTCTGTCGTCATTCTCACTGAGCCATGCACGGACTTTTTTCAGTTGTTTATCAAGTGTTTCTATGTACTGTTCTTCTCTTTTCCTGATCACCTTAGTGGGAGAATCAAGAGAGTCTGTTTTCCTGTGTCTGGCAACTATCCGTTCAATTGCTTTTTCAAGCTTTGGTGCTTTTTTTTTGAAATCCTTTCGTGTACCACTCCATTCTTTGGAGGCATTGGACGGGAGCTTGTAGCCATCAATGGCAAACATCTCTCTGCCGATTAAGCCTGCTTCATCGCAGACCAGCAGAACTTCCCGAAACAGCTGAATCATCTCTTTATCAGTTGAAGAGATAAAATCAGCAATGGTAGTGAAATGCGGACAACTATGTGCAGAGAGTGCCATGAACACAACATTTTGTTCACAGCATCTGGCGATTTCTCTACTGGATGTAATGCCTTTTGAATAGGCAAAAAGAATGATCTTTAAGAGGAGCCGTGGATCGTAGGCCGGGGCTCCGGTTTCATCGTTATGAAATCTTGCATCGAAGAGTGACAGATCAAGCTTGTCATCAACGAGTTGATTGAGAGCAAACTCAAAGGTTCCCGGCAGGATCTGTTCGGCGAAAAAGACAGGAATAAACTGACCCTGACCATATGAATATGGTTTGTACCTGGCCATCTTGCAATACCTTGTACTTAGTTTAGGGGTGGGGAATCAATGGTGAGTGCAAATTATAATATAAAATGAGTGGTTTTTAGAGTGATTTTAGGCTTTTTCTACAGATTCTACGTTTTGAATCACCGGCTGTGGCCATGGATTTACCGGAATAGTGGAACGAAAGAAAAGGTAGATAAACATCCGAAAATCGAACGTGTTTGCCAGTCGGCTTGGGCGCTAATATTACCTGACCCACTTATGCTAATATAAACTGACCCACTTCATGCACAGCAGTCCGAAAGATGTCCAGAGTGAAAAATGTATAGAACGATA
>DQTH01000268.1 GCA_015662865.1 Desulfocapsa sulfexigens | reverse complement strand
TTGAAAATTTTATATAAATTTTAAAATAGTTAGGTACTTTTTAGGAATAGTTACTATTGGAACTTCAGCTTAAATTACTATCATCATATTTCTAATAAAATTCAGATATTTCAACGTAGTATCGTGTTTGCGAGAAAGAGTCTCAGTAAGTGAACCGTATCCCTTTTTTCTGTTTTGCTTTTAACTGGTCACGGGATAATCCGAATTCACATCTGTTTGAAAAGATGACCATAGGTGCGGCTCACAGTCAAAATATCACTATTCTTTTTCAAGTGAATGCGATAGCGACCGGTAAAGGAACGTGAGGCATGTTTAATGCTCTCAACATTTACAATCGTTGCGCGATGAATTTGCCAGAATCGTTCCGGGTCAAGGGATATGCTTAATTGTTTGATGCTGGTTCTGATTAACTCTTCACCTGTTTCACAAACAACTCGAGTATACTTGTCTGCTGCCTGAAAGTAATACACTTCATCAATATTTAATAGCCTGACACCTTCCCCTTTGCTTACTTTGAGCCATTGTAGGTATTGTTGTGCTGGCGCCTCTGTTTGCTCAAGCCGTTTGAACAAATCTGCAATTACCCGGTCGGAAAGATGGGGCTTGTTGCTGATGCTTTCTTTCAGTCTGGAGATTGTCTTGGCCAGCCGTTTAGTGTCGACTGGTTTTAACAGATAATCAACAGCCTGTTTTTCAAAAGCATCAATGGCATACTCATTATAGGCAGTGACAAAAACAATCAGGGATAAGGTGTTAATTTTTGCTGCAGCTTCAATACCTGTCATTCCAGGCATACGAATATCGAGAAAGGCAATATCGGGCTGGAGCTTGCGGGCAAGTTGTACTGCTTCGTCTCCATCTCCTGCTTCACCAACTATGATGAGTTCCGGCCATTGTTCAGCCAGTAAACGCTTGAGTTGTTGACGTAGAACCGGCTCGTCATCGGCTATGACAGCAGTTATCTTTTGCATGGGATCTCCATAATAATCCGCAATCCGGACGGGTGGTTTTCCTCCATTTTCATGTTTGCTTCATCACCAAAAAACAGGGTGAGACGTTCTTTTACATTGGATAGTCCTATTCCCTGTTTTTCCGTGTTGCCAAGCCCTAAACCGGTATCTGCCACCTCCAGTCGGATTTGTTTCCCAAGCTGGCTTGCACGTACACTGATCTCGCCACCCGCAGGTTTTGGTTCAAGCCCATGGAGGATCGAGTTTTCCACAAGGGGCTGGAGCAGCATGGGAGGGACTGAAAAGTTATCCAATTCCGGTTCTGCCTGCAAACTGAAATGAAGTCTGTCGCCCATTCGTATTTTATAAATATCCAGGTAGGCCCGTACCATTTCCAGCTCTTCTTTCAGGCTTGTTTCTGTTTTCCTGCCTTTTTCAAGACTTCCACGCAGGTAAAAAGTCAGGTTACGCAGCATTTCCCGTGCTGTGTCCACATCATCTGCGAGCAATCCTTCAATATTGGCCAAGGTGTTAAAAAGAAAATGTGGTTCTATCTGGGCCTGCAACAGTTTCAATCTGGCCTGCAGAATATTCTTTTCATTTTCCAGGGTTTTGACCTGCTCTTCCTGGAGTTTATTTGTGGTATCGGTCAGTTTTTTCTGAATGATAAAAAACAAACTTATTACAGCTCCAAAACTGAGTCCCAGGAAAATGAGTTCCCCAAACAAAATTGATTCAATGGGGGTGCTGAAAACGACCTTTAACACAAAAATTGCTATCAGGAGTCCAGAAATAAGACCAATTCCAACTGTCAGGTAAAGCATCGGGTAGCGGCTTGGTTTGCGGAAAAACAGAGCCAGATGAACGGAGCTGCAGATTGAAAGTCCTATCACCTGGCTGAACATCATGGATTGGCTCAGTGAGTCTCCATAATCCAATATGTAAAGAAACAGCGCAATAAAGCAGTTAATTAAAAATGTAATTGTAAGGCCGGTGAGGAATTTGGGCAAAGAGTAGAAATATCCGGGGTCTATTACTCGGCTGTTATTCGTCAATTGTGAACTCCGTATTGGTTGAGTGTTTTGTAACAAATAATAGCATTTGTGCAGGATATTCACCAGCCGTGCGCCCAAGTGGAAAAAAACGGGTATGAAATGCGTACGTAATTTCAGGAATACTTTTCATACCCCTGTTTTTCCATTTTGTCGGATGACAGCAGTCTTTTGATCTCTCCTTGGGTAGTTTTGTTACATAGCTGTCACAAAAAAGGAGGATTGAATATGGCACTGATAGAAACAAAGAACCTGAGTAAAAACTACCACCTTGGAGCATCGGTGGTTCACGCCCTGGCAAGCGTGAACTTAACTGTGGCCAGGGGAGAATTTGTGGCCATTTGTGGGCCTTCAGGATCCGGAAAAACAACACTGCTAAACCTCATGGGAGTGATCGATGCAGCAGATGAAGGAGAGATGCTCTTTAAAGGAAAAGATGTGAGTGGATTATCTGATAACCACAAAACAGAACTGAGAAATAATTCCATTGGTTTTGTTTTCCAGAAATTCAACCTTATCCCGGTACTCACGGCCCTTGAAAATGTCATGCTGCCTCTACAGATCCAATCCATATCACCCGGGATAGCAAAAACAATTGCAATGGATCGTTTAAAGCAGGTGGGTATTAGTGATTTTGCCGGTCATCGACCCGATAAAATGTCAGGTGGACAGCAACAGCGCGTGGCTGTGGCAAGAGCACTGGTCATCAATCCTTCACTTGTGATTGCTGATGAACCAACTGCTAATCTGGATTCGGTCACTGCTAAATCCATCATTGATCTGATGCATGATATCAATAGAACACAGGGCACAACTTTTGTGTTTTCCACCCACGATCAGCGATTGCTTGATCGGGTTCAGCGAAAAGTAATCCTTAAAGATGGTAGAATTAACGGAGGTGAGAATAATGGCTAACTGGTTAAAAATAGCTTTTGGTAATTTGCTAAAAAACAGACGCCGTTCCCTTGTGACTATTATGGGTATTGGCATAGGGTTTGTGTCTGTGAGCCTTTTTTATGGCTATATCCATAACACCTATGATGGGCTGAGAAATGCTGCGATAAAAGGTGAAGGTATAGGACACCTGACCATCTATAAGAAAGGATGGTTCCTGAAGGGCAAGTTTGAACCGGATAAATATATGTTCACCGATGCGGAACTTGGCAAAGTAAAAGCTATAGCCAAAACTGATGAGAATGTCGTTCTTGTCACTCCGCAATTGAGTATTTCAGGGCTGGTGTCCAATGGAAAAATGTCCACCATATTTATGGCTTCCGGTGTAGTTCCAGCCGATGAACAAATTATAAAAGGAGATTGGGGAAAATTCAGACCGGTACAGGGTGAAAAGCTCAGTGAAAAAAAAGAATACGGGGTGGAAGTAGCACAGGATCTTGCTGCAATTCTTGGGATGAAACCGGGGAGTAACGGGGTTGTTATGGCTACTACACCGGATGGTCAGATGAACGCTCTTGATATTGAGGTGGCAGGTGTTTTTGATACCGGCACCCAGGCAAGCAACGATAAATATATGCGTGTACCCTTTAGTTTTGCCCAGTCTCTGTATGAAACAGAAAAGGCTGATCGGATTGTAGTTCTTCTTACGGATTGGCAGAATACAGAGGCGGTAAGGGGAGACCTGTTAGACAAACTAAATAAAGCCGGACTTGAATGTGAGATAAAAACCTGGAATGAGCTTTCCCAGTTTTACAGCAAGGTACGGGGGATGTTTGACATGATTTTTATGTTTATTTTTTCAATCGTTTTTGTGGTGGTCAGCATGAGTGTGGTGAACACCATGGGAATGGCGGTTGTTGAAAGAACCAGGGAAATAGGAACCCTCAGGGCGATTGGTGTGAAACGCAGTGGCATCAGTGTTCTGTTTGCCATGGAGGGGGCTTTGCTTGGTTTTATTGGCTCGGTGGGCGGTGCTGTTGCCCATACTCTTCTCTGTATAGCTGTTAAAAGTGGGGATCTTAGTTACGTGCCTCCCGGTAATTCTTCTTCTGTGCCATTTATTGTTGATCTGTTGCCTGGCAGTATGCTTATTCTTGCATTCTTTCTTATTTCTCTTTCTCTTTTTGCGGCAATTTTCCCGGCAAGACGTGCTGCTAGATTGAATGTGGTGGAGGCACTTGGTCATGTTTAAAAAATTAACAAAATTTAAAACCATCGCATCACTATTTCTACTTATTCTCCTGGCAAGGGGAATAGCCTGGGGAAACGACACTGAAGTTACTCCTGGAGAACTACTGAAAAGTAGTGATAGCGCCAGGGGTAATGTGGGCGGTATTGAATGGATTATACAACTACATTCTTTTGAAAACGGCAGGGAACAGAACAGAACACTTAAAATCAAAGCCCATGGTCGTAACTCTTTAGCTGAATTTTTAAAACCAGCAAGAGTAAAGGGACGTAAGTTATTGATGCTTGATCGGAATATGTGGTTTATAAAACCCGGTCTTCGTAAACCGGTTCCTATTTCCTCACGTCAGAAACTCTCAGGTGGCGCGGCAAACGGTGATATTGCATCAACAAATTATGCAGGCGATTACAATCCTGAATCTATGTCTGCTGTACTTTTGAATGGCACAGAATGTTATCTGCTGGATCTTGTCAGTCGGAACAAAAAGGTCAGCTATGATCGAATACGCTACTGGATCAGCAAGGAACAACGCCTTGGAATACAGGCAGAATTTTATACTGTTTCCGGGAAACTCATAAAAACAGCAGTTTTTAGCTACGAAAATAGTCTTGTTATTAATGCGAAATCCAGACCTTTTGTCTCAGAAATGATCATTACAGATGCTCTTATTGCGGACAATATTACCGTCATGACTTATGAAAACGTCACTGTGAAGGATATCCCGGATTCTGTCTTTAATTTGAATCTTTTGAGACGGTAATGATAATCCGGAAATTTCCTTTTTTGCTGTGTGTGCTGTTGCTGGTTTGGAATACTGCTTCAGCGAGTACGCTCAGTCAGGAGTTTACAGAGAGCTTTTATTACAATGTGAAACAGGTAGGTGCTCTTGTCAGTCAGGAATCAGCTGGTTCCAGGCAGATTATAGAAGAAAATCCATATCAGCTTCCCCGATATAAAGGTTGGCTTGAATTTAGACCTGATTTTCAGTTTTCTATCTACAGATTTGATATAAGTGGCAAACCACGAGTACGTTATGAATGGGAAGAATACCAGAACAGCGGCTTAGGTGACACAACAGAAGACAAATTGGAACTCTTCATTAATGAATATCTTTTACGGTTTCAGGCTAGCGAGAGAATGTTTGTATCCTGGGGCCGAGAAAATCTGCAGTGGGGGCCGGGCTGGTTATTCTCACCTTCAAATCCATTTTTTATAGAAAATGGTCGTATCAGTCCTATGACTGAAATACCGGGTAAAGATTTTGCCCGCCTTGTTTATCTTCCCGATATGATCTGGACAGTATCGCTTATCGCCAATCTTGGCAAAGGACGTTGGGAATTGCCAATAGATGAATCCTTTGAGCAAACATATGCTGTTAAGCTTGATTACAGTGGCGTGGAAAGTTACGCTGGCTTGATTCTGTCATATCAGGAAAACATGAAGAATAGCTTGGGTGGCTTTGCCGGATGGACAATAAGCGATGCCCTGCTGCTACATACTGATTTTAGTGTGAGTGAAACCCTGAAACAGGATGATTCGTATCGCTTTGCTCTGCTTGCAGGAGGCTCTTACACCTTTGAAACAGGATCAACAATCACTTTGGAATATGCGCATCAACAAAATGAGGTTGATTTTTCAAAAAGAAACAACTTCTTACTCCAATACAGCCAAAATGATATTTGGGAAATGTTGAGTATCATCATCCAGGCCACTGTAAATATTGAAGACCACTCATCCCAATATATCACCATTGTGGAGCTCGCCGCCACTGATCACAGTCTGTTCTTTATCAATACAAGCTATAATTCCGGCGGAGAAGGAAAGGAGTTTGGAGAGTTTCTGGATTACCGGGTGATGTGTGGATTGGAATATTCTTTTTGAGATTGTTTTTTTGCATGTATTCAACAAGCCACCGTACAGGGCGGTATCTCGGCGAACCTGACCAATGGCATGAAATCCAAGTTCAAGAACATATTTGAGATATGGCCATTTCATGTACCAACTGT
>DQTH01000214.1 GCA_015662865.1 Desulfocapsa sulfexigens | reverse complement strand
GTATGAAACCAACCTCACGAGCCACACTGGCAAGAGTGAATGAAAAACAGCCGGCATCTCTTTACAAAACCGTCTTTTTTAATCTGTTGAAAAAGCCAAGGGACTATAGCGATGGCAAGTTACCATTATTAACTATCAAAATTTCCATATACAACTTGAACCATAAGGGAATGTCACCTCTTTTGGCTTTAGTGTGGTTACATTTTCCAAAAATTTCCTCATCTGATTGCAAGACACAAAACCTAAATAACAATCTTAGTAATTATCAGATGTCACCATTGTATGTACTAAAGAAACTCTACATCAACTCTGAAGAACCTTCTGTATTACAAACAGATTAGACTTTTTGGACCATCTTTTAATGTAGTGTTATTTAATAAATCACTCAGCATATTCTTGGCAATGGCTCACCTGACAACGGTACGACAAGTCGACGGCCACCAGACATTGTTGTCATCACCACCTTTCCTGGATATTTTTCTGTCACTTTCCCAATAATAGCACTTTCACGTCCCTCCTGGATAGATCGCATTGTTTGAAGAATTATTTCAGCTTGGTCAGGAGCGGCGATTACAATACATTTTCCCTCATTTGCGAGATAGAGCGGATCAAGTCCCATAAGTTCACAGGCTGCCCGTACTTCTCCATGCATAGGAATTTCCTTTTCACTGATATCCATGCATAAATTTGTTACTTTTGCAATTTCACAAAGAGTCGTTCCCAAACCACCTCTCGTGGGATCACGCATAGTGTGTATAGCATCAGGCATCTCATCTAATAATCTTTTAACGAGAAAGTGGAGGGGAGCTGTATCACTTTGAATCTTCCCACTGACCTGCAAGCCTTCGCGATTAGTAAGAATAGTAATACCATGATCCGCCAATGTACCGGAAATAATAATAATATCCCCTGGCTGCGCTCGACTGGTTTTCACCTCAACATTATCTTCCACAACTCCAATCCCAGAAGTGTTGATAAATATCTTATCGGCTTTACCTTTTGGGACTACTTTAGTATCCCCGGTCACAACCGGCACCCCAGCATACTTTGAAGCATCAGCAATACTTTTTACTATTTCTTCCAATTGTGAAAAAGGAAAACCTTCTTCAAGAATTACCCCCAAGCTCAAATATAATGGATTCGCACCTCGCATAGCAAGATCATTAATAGTACCATTTATTGCCAATTCACCAATATCACCCCCAGGAAACTGCAAAGGATCAACCACGTAAGAATCTGTTGAAAAAACTAGCCGGCCTTTTTCTGGTTTCAACAAAGCAGCATCTTCCAATTCGTGCAAAATTGGATCTTTTAAATATTTCAGGAAAAGAGAGCCAATTAAATCTTGACTGGCCAGTCCGCCACTGCCGTGATCTAATAAAATATTACCATTCATTCTTATTGCTCCAGTGCGCCATATCGATACCATGCAGCACAAGTGCCTTCGCTGGACACCATACATGGTCCGACGGGATAATTTGGGCCACAACGTTTTCCAAACAATGGACAATCGGTTGGTTCACAGATACCTTTAAGAATTTCTCCACAACGACATCCTTTCGGTTCCTGTGATGAAGGTATAGAGATCCCAAGTCTCTTTGTTACGTCAAATTTTTTATAATCATCACGTATCCCAAGTCCACTTTTAGGAATCTCTCCCAAGCCTCGCCATTCAGTATCAACAAATTTAAAAACCTCTTCCACAAGCTGCTTGGCTCTACCATTTCCTTTAGAGGTAACTACCCGACCATAACAATTTTCCACGGTAGGACATCCCTGTTTTACCTGTTTAACAATTCTGATTATTGCCTGTAGAATATCAGTCGGTTCAAAGCCCGCAACCACACAAGCAAGATTATATTCTACTACCAAGAAATTGAACATATCTGAACCAGTTATAATACTGACATGCCCGGGGCAAAGTAAACCATCCAGCTGCAATTCAGGATCCTGCATGAGCACGGCGAGAGGAGGTGGCATAACTTTGTTGGCTGGAAAAACACAAAAATTCTCAATTCCTCGGCGTTTAGCCTCAAGGATAGTAGCCGCGATGGTAGGCGTAGTGGTCTCAAACCCAACGCTTAAAAATACAACCAGCTTGTCAGACTCCTTTTCCGCGAATGCAAGTGCATCCATTGGTGAATAGACAATCTTAACCTGGGCACCTCTGGATCTGGCTTGCGCAAGTGACCCATTATCCCCTGGTACTCTTATCATATCACCAAAAGTAGTAATAATTATGTCAGAGCGTTCTGCCAGTTCTACAAACCGGTCAATCATCCCTGATGGGGTAACACAAACAGGACATCCTGGCCCGGAGATTAACTGTACTTGTTCAGGTAGCATGTCTCGTATTCCATGACGAAAAATAGACATCGTATGGGTACCACATACCTCCATAACCCTTATCGGCTGAGTCGTAATCCGATTAAGCTCATCCCGTAACACGTTAACCAGCTTGCCATTACGGTACTCATCAACATATTTCACGAGGATTCCCCTCCTGGCACATCCTCCATTCCGGCAGCCAGCTCACGCATTAATTCGAGATTGATTTCTGCTTCTGCCGCATCAAGACAATTAATAGCAAAACCAGCATGTATTATTAGATAATCACCAACTTCTGGCATCCTGTCTACCAAATCTAATCGAATTTCTTTTCTCATCCCATCGGCTTCGACAATAGCTAAGGAAGAATCTAGCAACGCATCATTTCCTGTACTAATTTTTACAACCTGCATCGGTATAGCAAGACACATTTAAATATCCTCTGTTATTCTTTTATTTGCGATATAAAGTTGACCAAGGGCAATTCCGCCATCGTTCACGGGTACCTGTTCATTGCTGAATACAATCAAACCATTTTCTTTGAGGCGACAAACCAAAAAGCTCAAAAGCATTTTATTCTGAAAGCACCCGCCTCCCAGTAGAATGTTGTCTGTTGTCTGAAAACGGGCTAGGATGTAGAGTAATAATTTATTCGTTGATCGAACGAGCCAAAGATGAAAGAAAAAAGCTATCTCGGCATTGGAAACGCCACGATGTAAATCTTCTAAAAGCCAAATAACTAGCGGTCGATAATCAAGTAGCAGTCTCTCTCCACTCATTTTAATAGTGGCATTATATCTACTTGTAATTTCAATTGAAGGGTCTCCTTCATAAGCTTCCCAAGCAAGGGTTTCCAATTCCATGGCAGCCTGTCCTTCAAAATCAACTTCTTTACGAAGACCAAGCAGAGATGCTACGCCATCAAAAAGCCGCCCTATACTTGAAGTTTGTGGAGTATTAATTCCCGTTTCCATTATTTGGTGAATCCCCAAAAGTGATTTCTTGGGGATGTCCCGAAAGGATTCTGGCAGTTCTGATGAATCCAATATATCAATTCCACTCCCTGAAAGCAGAGCAAGTCCCATACGCCATATCTCGAGACTTGCCCTATCACCACCAGGTAAATAAAGTGGTGCTAAGCTCCCAAGCCGTTCATAATCGGCTCCTTTCACATATAGAAATTCACCGCCCCAAATTGTCTTATCCTGCCCTAACCCCGTTCCATCGAAAATGACTGCGAGTCCTTCATCAATATCATTTTCTGCCATAATCGCCGCTGCATGGGCATGATGATGCTGAACTTTGACGCAAGGTAAGCCAGAAGCATCAGCATAACTGCTACTCAAATAATCAGGATGCAAATCACAGGCAACATATTTTGGCCTAAGTTCAAGAACATCCTGCAACTTACTCATCGATTTTTCAAAGAATACCATATTAGCTGGCCCTTTCAGATCACCGATATGTTGGCTTTGAAAAATCAGTCCATCGCGAGACAGTGAAAAACAGTTCTTCAACTCAGCCCCACATGCCATTATCGGTTTATCTATTTGAGGCACAGAAATCGGTATGGGAACATAACCACGGGAACGACGAATTATTTGTAATTTATTCTGAATTACTCTGACTACTGAATCATCTGCTCTTGTAACAATATCCCTGTTATGTAGCAGAAAACAATCAGCAATCTTAGCAAGTTTGTTCAAGGCGCTGTCGTTATCGATGCATAATGGTTCCGCAGTTAGATTACCAGAGGTCATTACCAATTGATCAGGACAATCAGGCATGGCAAAAAGAAGGTGATGTAACGGCGTATGGGGCACCATAATCCCTAATTCACAAAGGCCTGGAGCTACGTACTGACTCAACACTCCGATATTCGCTTGCTTTCTAACTAATACGATAGGGGAGTTTCTGGATAAAAGTAACTTACGCTCCTCGTCGTTAAAAACACCATATTTCTGCGCCACTATTGAGGTCGGTACCATTATCGCGAAAGGTTTTGCCGGACGTTTTTTCTTAAACCTTAATCGCTGTACAGCCTCATTAGAAGCTGCGTTTACAGCAAGATGAAAACCACCCACCCCTTTAATGGCTACAATTTTTCCATCCTTCAAAGCTTCAGCACAGCGAAACAAGCACTCATCATTGTTATAAGCAAAATTTTTGCCATTGCAGTCAATCCAGCTAAGTTCAGGCCCACATACTGAACACGCATTTGGTTGTGCGTGAAACCTCCTGTTCTCTGGGTCATTGTATTCCTGTTCACAAGCTTTACACATTGGAAAGGAGAACATGGATGTGTGCTGACGATCATATGGTAACTTTTGAATAATTGTTAACCTAGGTCCGCAGTTTGTACAATTGGTAAAGGGGTAATGAAATCGGCGGTTATTTGGAGAGAAAATATCTTGCAGGCAATCGCTACAAACAGCAACATCTGGTGCCATAAGAGTTGTTACTTCTCCATCTTCACTGTCAACAATAGTAAAATCGTTCGAAGGAATCTCAATCGATGAATCTTCAATTGTAATATCAATTATATGAGACAAAGGGGGAGGGGTTTTCTTAACAAAATCTATAAACTCTTCCAAATCTTTGCTGGAACCAGCAATCAAAACAACCACTCCCTGTGCATTATTAGCAACAGACCCTGATAAACCAAGCCTTGTAGCGCAGGAATAAACATGAGGCCTGAAGCCAACCCCTTGCACTATTCCCTTGATGGTAATCTTAAGTTGCTTATTTTTTGATATTGGCATCTATTAATCCGCATTAAAAGAATAAATCAAGTTACTTATATAATCCGCTATACTTTCGGATTTTATTACCATGTTGCTTCTTCCAACAATTTTTTGGAGATAGAGGTGAAGGCTTAAATTCACGTTCAATGACTCACTTTTCCCATTCAACATTCTAACAAGTGAAGCTCCTCCCGCAGAGCGGGAGGCCTCAGAAAGCCCCCTTAAAGGGGGCTTTCACGTGAGGATAGCCCCATAGGGGCTTGTTAATTCAATTTAACCAAATAAATTCAATTGTTGTTTGTCAGCTTTTTCTTGCTCACATATGTACTTGCGGACTGTTTCTTCATCCAGGCCTACCGTGCTAACGCAATAGCCTCTGGCCCAAAAATGAAGGCCTGTCACGCGTTTATTACCAGCTTTTCGGTGAACACGAACTGCGCTTTTACCTTTTAGAAAACCGATTACAAAAGCAATGCTATGTTTTGGTGGAACTCGTAGGCACATGTGGACATGATCGGCCATTAGATGGCCCTCGAGGAGGTCAACCCCTCTTTGACGACACAAATCTATAGTAATTTTCAGTAAGTTATCATTAAGTATACTTAATATTATACACTTCTAGTCACTCCGAATGGCACATCCAAACAAACAAGAAAAAATGGTATTTTCACCCTTCTAGTTTTGTCATTTTGAGAACATCCCCTCTAAGACAAATCATTTTTTCAATCTCCGGTACAAATACCTAACCCGGACAAGCCGGAACCAAAAGGTGAAAAATATTAACTCATGATTAAATTTTATCCAAGGAAACAGCATTTACTTGGAGGTTTGAT